>NZ_JBFAZA010000021.1:0-73862 GCF_040681595.1 Amycolatopsis sp. NPDC051716
GTTCATCGATCTTGGTCGACGCTGTTCTAGCAGGGACCCCGTTACCCATCTCACCGGGTTGACAGCTCCGCCCACTCCCTAACTTCCCGGCATTGGGGTTAACCCTGGCCTACGCCGGCAGTTCCGCCCGGACCACGGTTCCGCCGCCCGCCGGGCTCACCACGGTCAGCCGGCCGCGGAGCGCCTCGACGCGGTCGGTGAGGCCACGCAGCCCGGAGCCCGCGGCGGGGTCCACCCCGCCGATGCCGTCGTCGGCGATTTCGATGACCGCCATGGGGCCCTCGCGCAGGACGCGCACGGTCACCACGCCGGCCCGCGCGTGCTTGGCGACGTTGGCCAGCGCCTCGGACGCGACGAAGTAGGCGGCGAACTCGATCGGCTGGGGCAGCCGCGGGCCGGCGGCGTACGACACCGTCGCAGGCACCGGCGAGCGGGTGGCGAGCGCCTCGAGGGCGACGTCCAGGCCCTGGTCGAGCGCGGCCGGGTGGATGCCGCGGGCCAGCTCGCGCAGTTCGGCCAGCGAGCGGGCCAGCTGGTCACTGGCCGACGTGACGAGCTGTTCGGCGTCCGTGGGGTCGCGCCGGATCTGCCGCTGGATCAGCGACAGCTGCATCGCGAGCGTCACCAGGCCCTGCTGGGCGCCGTCGTGCAGGTTGCGTTCGATGCGACGGCGTTCGGCGTCCCCGGCGGCGATGATCCGTTCGCGGGAGTGCTCGACCTCGGCGAGGCGCCGCCGGGCCTCGGTGTGCAGGTGCTGGTTCTCCAGCGCGATCGTCGCCGCGGCGGTGACCGCTTCGACCAGCTCGGGATCGTCGTCGAGGGACCGGTCGTAGACGAGCACGGCGACCCGGCTGCCGTCGCGCTCGACACCGGCCACCGACCGGGACGTCCCGGCGCCGGGCAGGGTGACCGGGTGGCCGTCCAGGTCGGCGTAGGCACCTGGCGTGGTGACGTAGCCGACCACCAGGTCGGGGTCGCCGAGTGCCTTCGCCAGCGCACCGCGCAGGTCGTCGGGCCGCAGGGTGCGCAGCCCGCGGAACAGGCCGGCCAGCCCGCCTCGGGCCAGCCGGGAACGCAGCAGCCCGGCCAGGAACACGATGGGCACCGTGAGCAGCGAGCACACGCCGATCCAGAGCAGCACCATCGACTTCTCGCCGGTCAGGAACTGCGCCACGAGCAGCCACCCGAACAGCAGCAGGCAGGCGGCCCCGGCGACCCCGGGCGCCAGCGCCCGCCGGCCGGGCGTGGACGCCGAGCGCCAGCGCACCGCGACGACGGCGGCGGTGCCGGTCACGGCGGCCAGCAGCGTGCCGCGCTGGGCGACGTCGACGATCTCCGCGAGCCTTTCGTGCGGCCAGATGGCGACCGGGTTGCCCGGCACCCCGGAGAACAGCAGGAACAGCGGGGCCAGGACGACCAGTTCCAGCAGGACCGCACCGGCGAGCACCCGGTCCACCGTCGTGCGCACCCGCCCACCGGTGAGGAAGGTCAGCACGAGCACGACGAAGAACAGCACCCACAGGTCCGGCAGCCACAGGCCGACGACCTGGGCGGGCGGCCAGGTGAGCTGGCTCACCAAGGGACTGACGAAGAAGGCGAAGCCGGTGATGGTCATCAGCAGCCCGCTGTGGTTGTCCGGCCGGCGGCGCCAGGCGATCAGCCCGCAGGCGGCGAAGGAGCCGCCGATCAGCCGGAACGCGACGTCGATCGCCTCGACCGGTGCCCCGTTCGGGAACAGCATCGGGACCAGCGCGCCGAACTCGGCCGCGAGCGCCACGGCCCAGAGCAGCAGCCAGAAGCCCGGTCCGTGCCCGGAGCGGGCGAACCGGTGGGTGGGAGTGCGGGCCTGCCCGCCGGCGAACGCCGTTTCCGAAGCCATGACCTGTCCTGCTGCGGTCGACGGGTCCCCCTGGCAGCCGCACGGTAATCCAGGACGGCCCCGGCCGGTACCGCTGAACCGCCGCGGATCCCCAGGGTTGTCCCGGTAGTTGCCGGCCGGCGGCGCTGCGACGATGAGGAGATGGTTCCCCGGGTCCTGATCGTGGACGACCACGCCGCGTTCCGGTCGTTCGCCCACCGTGTCCTGGTGGCCGACGGGCTGGTCGTGGTCGGCGAGGCGGCCGACGGCGCGGCGGCGATCGCGGCCGCGCCCCGGCTGCGCCCCGACGTGGTCCTGCTGGACGTGGGCCTGCCCGACATGGACGGCTTCGCCGTCGCCGCGGCGCTGGGTGCGCAGGACGAAGCGCCCGCCGTGGTCCTGGTGTCCAGCCGCTCCCGGGACGACTACGGGTCGCTCGTCGACGCCAGCAGCGCCGTCGGGTTCATCGCGAAGTCCGCGCTGAGCGGCGACCTCGTCCGGCGGCTCCTGGAGCCGAAGACGTGACGACGCCCGCGCCCGAGAGCGCCCGGATCGTCGACGCCGCGGACGAATTCCGGCGCCGGCTCGAACGGCGGCTGCACGACGGCGCCCAGCAGCGGCTCGCTTCCGCCGTGCTGGCCTTGAGCCTGGCCGCCGGGACGCTCACCGGCGACGCGGCCGCCCTCGTCACCGAAGCGCGGGAAGAACTGGGCCTGGCCATGGCAGAGTTGCGGGAACTGGCCCGCGACACCTACCCGGTGCTGCTGGCCGAAGCCGGCTTGGGGCCGGCGCTCGCCTCGCTCACCGACCGGTGCCCGGTGCCCACCGTGGTCTCGGCCGTGCCCGGCGGGCGGCTCCCCGGGCCGGTCGAACGGACCTGCTATTTCGTGGTGTTCGAAGCGTTGAAGAACGTGGCCGGGCACTCGCACGCCGGCCGGGCCGAGGTCGTGGTCCGCGCGCAAGGAGGTCAGGTGAACGTCGAAGTGAGCGACGACGGGGTCGGCGGCGCCGACCCGGGCGGCCCGGGACTGAGCGGGCTGGCCGACCGCGTGGCCGCCCACGGCGGCCGGCTGCGGGTCGTGAGTCCCCGCGGCAGCGGCACTCGAGTGCGGGCCGACGTGCCATGCGGGTGATGATCGCGGACGACGCGGTCCTCTTCCGCGAAGGCGTGGCACGGGTGCTGACCGAAGCCGGGTTCGACGTCGTGGCGCAGGTCGGCGACGCCGCGGCGCTGCTGCACCGGGTGCGTCAGGACCCGCCGGACGCCGTCGTCGTCGACATCCGGATGCCGCCGACGCACACCACCGAGGGCCTGGACGCGGCCCGGGACCTGCAGGAGCGGCACCCGTCGGTCGGCGTGCTGGTGCTGTCGGCCCACGTCGAGCCGCACTACGCGCTGCAGCTGATCGAATCCGGCGCGCGCGGTGCCGGTTACCTGCTCAAGGAACGCGTGGCCGATCTCGACGAGCTGACCGAGGCCATCCGCCGGGTCGCGGCCGGCGGGCTGGTCATCGACCCGTCCGTGGTCGCGCAGCTGGTCGGGCGCCGGCGCACCCGCAGCCCGCTCGACCAGCTGACCGACCGCGAGCGGGACGTGCTGAAGGTGATGGCCGAAGGACGGTCCAACCAGGCCATCTGCCAGCGGCTCTACCTGAGCCAGAAGACCGTGGAGGCCTACGTGCGCTCGGTGTTCACCAAGCTCGGGCTGCACCAGGGCGCGGACGACAACCGGCGCGTCCTCGCGGTACTGACCTACTTGCGCGGCTGAGCGCACGCCGAAGTGGCCGGACCCGGTTCCCGGATCCGGCCACCTGGGCTCGCCTCAGGCGTCCCTGCGCTTGGCCACCGCGATCGCGATCGCGAGCAGACCGCCGCTCACCGCCGCGAAGTAGCCCATCGCCACCCACGGCTGTTCGGTCAGCGCCGCGCCGTCCGCGGGCGGGCCGCTGAGCAGGAACTGCTTGGCGGCTTGGAACGGCAGCCAGCGGGCACCCGACTCGAACCCGGGGATCATCGCGAGCAGCGACTCGGCCATCAGCGCCCAGGTCAGCACCAGCGCCACCGCTCCGGCGGTGTGCCGGATCAGGATTCCCACCGCGACGGCGAACACCGCGGCCACCAGGTAGACCAGGCCGACCCCGCCGACCTGACGCCATTCGGCCAACCCGTGCAGGGCGAGGTCACGGCCCGGCATCAAGACCAGGCCCAGCGCCCAGCTGCCGAACGCCGAGAGCAGCCCGACCAGCCCGGCGGCGAGCGCGACGACCAGCGTCTTGGCCAGCAGCACCGCACCGCGGGCCGGTGCGGCCAGGAACGTCGTCCGGATCATGCCGACGGAGTACTCGGTGGTCACCGCGAGCGTCGCCATCACCATGACCACGGCCATGCCCAGGCCGTAGCCGAGCTGGGTCGACGGAACACCGGTGAAGCCGGTGTCTTCGTTGCCCGCCATGGAAATCGAGCCCACGCCGACGGTGGCGAGGACGCCGGACGCGGCGCACCACCACGGCGACCTGATCGACGTCAGCTTGATCCGTTCGGCTGCGATGAGGGACATCGTGGTCACCTTCCTGCCGCGGCGAGCACCGCGGAGTCGTTCCGGTCGGCGGCGGGTGCGCCGGCGCTGTACTCGACGTCGTGCCCGGTGATGTGCATGAACGCTTCTTCGAGCGAGGCCCGCTGCAGAGCCAGCTCGTGCAGCACCACCCCGGCACCCGCGGCCAGCTCGCCGATCCGGGCGATGTCCGTGCCGGCGACGGCCAGTGCCTCGTCGTCGCCGGGCTCGGCCTGCACGTCGATTCCTTCGCGCAGCAGGACTTCCGCGAGTTCGAGCAGCTGGGGGCTGCGCACCCGCACGGTCGAGGTGACGGCGCCGTCGACGAACTCGGCGGTCGAGCTCTCGGCGATCAGCCTGCCCCGCCCGATGACGATCAGGTCGGTCGCGGTGAGGGCCATCTCGGGGAGCAGGTGGCTGGACACCAGCACGCTGCGGCCTTCGGCGGCGAGGTCCCGCATGAACCGGCGGATCCAGACGATGCCCTCCGGGTCCAGCCCGTTGACCGGCTCGTCGAACAGCAGCACCCCCGGGTCGCCCAGCAGCGCGCCGGCGATGCCGAGCCGCTGGGACATGCCCAGCGAGAAGGTACCGGCGCGGCGGTCGGCGACCGCGGTCAGCCCGACCTGGTCGAGCACCTCGTCCACCCGGGCGGCCGGCAACCGGTTCGACCGGGCGAGCCAGCGCAGGTGGGCGCGGGCGGACCGGTTGGGGTGCACCCACTTCGCGTCGAGCAGCGCACCGACCTCCCGCAGCGGGTGCGGCAGGTCCTCGTAAGGTCTGCCGCCGATCAGGGCGTGCCCCGACGTCGGCCGGTCCAGCCCGAGGACCATGCGCATGGTCGTCGACTTGCCGGCACCGTTCGGGCCGAGGAAGCCGGTGACCCGGCCAGGCTGGACGGTGAAGGACAGGTCGTCGACGGCGAGCGTCGGGCCGTAGCGCTTGGTGAGTCCGCGGGTTTCGATCATGAGTTCCTCCTCGTGGCGCTGTCGAGAAGCCACTGTGGCCGCCGGCCCCACCGCCTCGGCAGCGGGAAAACCCTGGCGGCCACGGGGAAAACCCTCACCGGACGCCGGGGCCCGCCCGCTGCCGCCCGGACCCGGCCCGGCGCATCGTCGAGGGGAACCGCACGCCGACACAGGAGGCACCGATGCCGATCACCACGTGGACCCGCCGCCACCGCCTCACCGTGTTCTTCGGTCTCGCGTTCGCCGTTTCCTGGTGGGCCTGGCCGTTCTACGTCGCCGGCATCTCGCCGACGCCGTTCTTCGCCTGCGGACCCGTGGTCGCGGCGGTCGTCGTCATCGGCGTCGCCGACGGCCGGGCCGGCTACCGGGACCTCTTCGCGCGGCTGACGCACTGGCGGGTCGGCTGGACCTGGTGGGCCGTCGCCATCGCGATGCCCCTGGCCGTGCTGGCGGTGGCGTCACTGGCCAACGTGACGCTCTGGGGTGCTCCCGCGCCCAGCTTCGGCACCCTCGCCTGGACCGACCTCGGGCTGGCCGCCGCGATCCGGTTCGTCAACCCGCTCGACGGGCCGCTCGGCGAGGAGCCGGGCTGGCGGGCCTACGCGCTGCCGCGCCTGCAGGAGAAGTGGTCACCGCTGCGCGCCGGCACCACCCTCGGCGTGGTGGTGGCGCTGTGGCACCTGCCGCTGGTCACCTCGGGCCTGCTCGCCCCGTTCGGCCTCGTCGTGACCTTCGCGATCACCCTGGTCTACGTGTGGCTGGTCAACCGCACCGGCGGAAGTGCCCTGATGGCGCTGGTCTTCCACGTGGCCCAAGGCACGATCGGCTACGCCGCGCTCGGCTTCGGCGGTGCCGACGCCGACCGGATGGACTGGCTCACCGGTGCGTTGTGGTGCCTGATCGCCTTCGGCGTGGTGACCGCCGACCGCGCGGCTTGGCGGTCCGCTCCCACCCCGGCCGTCCCCGGGCACGCCCACGTCTGACACCGGCCGGCGGCGACCGGCGCGACGGAACACCCCAGTCCTCGGCCGGAATTCGTGACAACGGCTTCCGGGCCCGGAAGGATCGGAGGGGTGATGGAGATCGAGGTCCGCTGGTCGTCGCCGTTGCCCGCCGAAGCGCGCTTCCTGCGCCTGCTCGACGAGACCGAGCAAGGCCGGTTCGAGGCGTACCGGCAGGAGGCGGACAAGCGGCGGTTCCTGACCGGCCGGGTCCTGGCGAAGACGGTCGCGGCCGAGCGGCTCGGCCTGGCCGTCGAGGCGGTGAAGTTCGACGCGACCTGCGAAGACTGCGGCAAGCCGCACGGACGGCCGAGCGTCCCGGGTGCGGACCTGACGCTGTCGATCTCGCATTCGGGCGAGCTGATCGGGGTCGCGGCGACGCCGTCGGTCCCGGTCGGCCTCGACGTCGAAACGGCCACCCGCCGCGCGGACGACGGCCTGATCGGGTACGCGCTGAGCCCGGTGGAGGCCGAGCACCTGGCGGGCCTGGACCCGGCGGAGAAGGCGGCGGCGTTCTTCGTCTACTGGACCCGCAAGGAGGCGGTGATGAAGGCCACCGGCAAGGGCCTGCGCATCCCCCTGCAGAGCATCACGTTCTCCCGCTACGACGAGCCGCCCCGCCTGACCGCCTCGGGCGACCCGGCCCTGGACCCGGCGACGACCCGGTTGGCGGACCTGAAGGCCGCGGACGGCTACCGGGCGGCCATCGCGGTGCTGACCACCGAGGAACTGGCGGTCACCGAGGAGCACTGGGTTCCGTAGGCCGGCTCAGACCGGCAGGTCCTCCAGGCCCATCGCCGTCAGCAGCGTGCGGAACTTCGCCGTCGTCTCGTCCAGCTCCGACTGCGGGTCCGACTCCGCCACGATCCCCCCGCCGGCGTACAGCCGCATCGACGTCGAGGCGATCTCCGCGCAGCGGATCCCCACCGCCCACTCGCCGTCGCCCGCCGCGTCCACCCAGCCGACCGCTCCCGCGTAGTAGTCGCGGTCGAACGGCTCCAGCTCCTTCACCAGGTCGCGGGCGCCCTCGGTCGGGGTGCCGCAGACCGCCGGAGTCGGGTGCAACGCCGCCGCCAGGTCCAACGCCGTGATGTCCGGGTCGGCCAGCTCGCCCGTGATCGGGGTGCGCAGGTGCCAGATCGCCGGGGTCGTCACCAGCTCCGGGCCGGCCGGAACGGCCAGGGTCCGGCAGAACGGCCGCAGCGCCTCGACCACGTAGTCGATCACCACCGCGTGCTCGAGCTGGTCCTTGCGGGACGTCCGCAGCGCCTCGCCATTGGCGCGGTCGGCCACCGGGTCCGCCGAGCGGGGCATCGACCCCGCGTGCGGTGAGGAGAACACCGTCCGGCCCGTGCGGCGCAGCAGCAGCTCGGGCGTGGCGCCGACGAGCGACCGGCCGCCCGGCAGCTCGGCCGCGTACGTGAAGTGCCGGGGATTGCCCACGGCCAGGTTGCGCACGATGCTCTCGGCGGGCACCGGCGCGGCGAACTCGAGGTCCAGCGCCCGCGCCAGGACGGCTTTGCGCAGGTCACGCTCGGCCAAGGCGGCGACCGCGGACCGCACGGCCGCCATGTGCGACGCGGGTGACGGCACCGCACGGACCCGCACGGGCGCCGGCAGGGTCTCGCGCGGCAGCGAGGGCGTCCCCGAGGAGCGGTGGACGGTCCGGGGCACGACGAGGTGGCCCGGCACCTTCGTGTCGGGCCCGGTGTCGAACGGCAGGACGCCGACGGCCAGCGGGGCGCCCGTCTCGGCCAGGACACCGGGGATCGCCGAGGCGAGCCGCTGCGGGTCCGTCTCGGTGACGGTCCGGAGGGTGCCCTGCGCGAGGAGTGCGCGCTCGGCCGTCGTGAAGAGGAAGTCGCCTCGCTGGTAGCGGGCGGCGAGGTCAGCCGGGGTTGCCGGATCAGATGAGCTCACGTGTCCAGCGTCCCAGGCGATGGGAGATCCGCGAGGGGAGTGTCACGAGCGACACTCCCCTCGCGGGCAGCTCCTGGTGACGCGCTACTTGAGCGCGTCGATGAGCGCCTCGCGCTGACGCTCGCCCAGGCCGGCCGCACGCCGGTCCGGGTCGATGCCGGCCTGCTCGAGCAGGGCGGCGACCTTCACCGCGCCGAGGCCGGGGACGGCCTTCAGCAGCTGGGTGACCTTCGTCTTCCCGATGGTCTTGTTCTCCTTGGCCTGCTTGAGCACCTTTTCGATGCTCTCCTGGCCGGACTTGATCGACGCAAGCAGTTCCGAACGCGCCTTGCGAGCCTCGGCGGCCTTGGCCAAGGCATCGGCGCGCTGCTCCGGAGTCAACGTAGGCAGAGCCAACGTAGTGTCCTTTCCTCTCAGGTCTCCGCTTTCGCGGCCGACAGCTTTTACGAGTGCTTGCTCCTGCAAGCGCTGCTCAGCCGTCTCTTGCCACGGGCCCAGTAAACGCCACCCGCTTCCCGGTCGTGCAACCGACACGCACTTATTACCCCCGGAGGTGATACCGGGCAACCCGCTCCGGCCTGCGGAAACGCTCCCAAGAAGTGGGCCGCGTGGCCTCTCTCACCCGGAAGTGGAGCCTCCGTTACGCGCTGTTCTCGCGCACATTTCCTTGCACATAAGGAGAAGCCGGAAAATTAATGATCTTGATCATCGTCCGGTCGTCGCCCGATCGCGCGACGACCGTGACCGAACGGAGCCGTAGTTGACCATGCCCGCTTCACCCGATCCGCACTAGAGTCGGCGCAACCCCAGTTCACCGGCGAGCGACCCCCGGGAGCGACCATGTTGAGCACCATGCAGGACGGCCAGCTGTCGCTGGCGAACCTGCTCCGCCACGGCACGTCGGTGCACTCGGCGAGCGAAGTCATCACCTGGACCGGTTCAGAAGCCCGCCGCGAGAGCTATCGCGAGCTCGGCCGCAACGCCGCGCGGCTCGCGAACGCCCTCAAGAGCCTCGGCGTGACCGGTGACCAGCGCGTCGGCACGTTCATGTGGAACAACGCCGAGCACCTGGCCGCCTACCTCGCCGTTCCGGCCATGGGCGCCGTGCTGCACACGCTGAACATCCGGCTGTTCCCGGAGCAGCTCGTCTTCGTCGCCAACCACGCCGAGGACCACGTCGTCATCGTCGACGGCACCCTCGTCCCCCTCCTGGCGAAGCAGTTGCCGCAGTTCAAGACGGTCCGGCACGTCATCGTGGCCAACGGCGACGCCGCGTCCCTCGAAGCACCCGACGGCGTCGAGGTGCACTCCTACGCCGAGCTGCTGGCCGCCCAGCCCGACACCTTCGACTGGCCGGACGTCGACGAGCGCTCGGCCGCCGCGATGTGTTACACCTCGGGCACGACCGGTGACCCCAAGGGGGTCGCGTATTCACACCGGTCGATCTGGCTGCACTCGATGCAGGTCTGCATGACCGACAGCATGCGGCTCGCGCAGCACGACAAGGCCCTGGCCATCGTGCCGATGTTCCACGCGATGGCGTGGGGCCTGCCGTACGCGTCGCTGATGGTCGGCGCGTCGCTGCTGATGCCGGACCGGTTCCTCCAGCCGGCGCCGATCGCGGCGCTGCTGGCCGCCGAGAAGCCGACGTTCGCCGGCGCGGTGCCCACCGTCTGGCAGGGCCTGCTCGCCCACCTCGAAGCCCACCCGCAGGACATCTCGCACCTGCGCGAGGTCGTCGTCGGCGGGTCCGCGGTGCCGCCGTCGCTGATGCACGCCTTCCAGGAGCGGCACGACGTCCCGATCCTGCACGCCTGGGGCATGACCGAGACGTCGCCGCTGGGCAGCGTGGCCCGGCCGCCCGCCGACGCGACCGGCGACGAGGCCTGGCGCTACCGCTACACCCAGGGCCGCTTCCCCGCCTCCGTGCGGGCCCGGCTGATCGGCGACTCCGGCGACGCGCTGCCGTGGGACAACGAGGCCGTCGGCGAACTCGAGGTCCAGGGCCCGTGGATCGCCGCGTCGTACTACGGCGGCGCCGAGATCGACCCCGACAAGTTCCACGACGGCTGGCTGCGCACCGGCGACGTCGGCAAGATCAGCCCGGACGGCTTCCTGACGCTGACCGACCGCGCCAAGGACGTCATCAAGTCCGGCGGCGAGTGGATCTCCTCGGTCGACCTGGAGAACCAGGTGATGGGCCACCCGGCGGTGGCCGAGGCCGCGGTCGTCGGCATCCCGGACGAGAAGTGGGACGAGCGGCCGCTGGTCGCCGTCGTGCTCAAGGAAGGCCAGAGCGTCACGCCGGAAGAGCTGCGCGAATACCTGTCCGACAAGGTCGCGAAGTGGCAGCTGCCGGAGAACTGGACGTTCGTCGACGAGGTGCCCAAGACCAGCGTCGGCAAGTTCGACAAGAAGCGGATCCGCGCGTCCTACTCCGAGGGAAAGCTCGACATCGCACAGCTCTAACGGGTAAATCTCCGGCGAGTCTCATGCCTCTGGCGGTCACCATGGGGGACCCTGACGCCCCTATGGTGGCCTTTCAGAGCACGTCGGAGGGTTCTGGGGATGCAGCGGAACAGGCGGAGTTTCCTCGCACTGGCGGGCATGGGCGCGCTGGCGACGGCCTGCGGGTCGAACACCGGGCGGCAGGGTGACCCGCCGCCCTCGACGGCGTACTCGGCGGGCCCGCCGCCGTCGGACGCCCCGAAGGCCGCGCTCCAGCAGTGGTACCACGCGTACGGCGAGGAAGGCGTCCAGGACGCCGTCAAGCGGTACGCGTCGAGCTACTCCGGCGCGGCCGTGACCGTGCAGTGGAACCCGGGCGACTACGACTCGAAGATCGTCACCGCGCTGCAGAACAGCAAGGTGCCGGACGTCTTCGAGGCACAGGTCAAGATCGACTGGGTGCGGCAGAAGCAGGTCCTCCCGCTCGACGACGTCATCGGGCCGGTGAAGGGCGACTTCAGCCCGGCCGTGCTGGCCGCGCAGACCGTCGAGGGCCGGGTCTACGGCATCCCGCAGGCCACCGACACGCAGGTGCTCTTCTACCGCAAGAGCCTGCTGCAGGCCGCGGGCGTGCAGCCGCCGCAGACGGTCGACGAGCTCGTCGACGCGGCCGCGAAGCTGACGAAGGACGGCGTCAAGGGCTTCTTCGCGGGCAACGACGGGGGCGTCGGCGTGCTCACCGGCCCGCTGCTGTGGTCGGCCGGGCTCGACTACCTCAAGAACGGCAACCGCGAGGTCGGCTTCGACGACCCGCGCGCGGCGACCGCGCTGGCGAAGCTGCACACGTTGAACGCCAACGGTTCCCTGCTGCTCGGCGCGCCGGCGGACTGGTCGGACCCGGGTGCGTTCATCGACGGGCTGACGGCGATGCAGTGGACCGGGCTGTGGAACGTGCCGAAGATCCGCCAGGCGTTCGACGACGACTTCGGCGTCCTGCCCTTCCCGAAGCTGGACGGCAGCGGCGCGCCGTCGGTGCCGGTCGGCGCGTACGGCGCGATGGTGAACGCCAAGAGCGCGCACGTCACCGAAGCCAAGGCGTTCGTGAAGTGGCTGTGGATCGACCAGACGCAGGACCAGCTGGAGTTCGCGACGAAGTTCGGCTTCCACGTGCCGGCCCGGCAGAGCCTGATCGGCCGCGCGGACAACCTCAAGTCCGGCCCGGCCGCCGACGCGGCCCGGTTCGTCCAGGAGAACAGCCACCTCGTCGGCGGTCCGGTGTGGACGCAGCCGTCGAACACGGCGCTGTCCGACGCGGTCGCGAAGATCGCCAAGGAGGGCGCGGACCCGGCCGCGCAGGTCAAGACCGCGGTCGAGGTGGCTCGCGCCGAGCTGAAGCGCCTGTTTGGATGACCCCGGGGGTGAAGCGGCGGGACGCGCGCGCGTTCTGGCTGTTCGTCGGGCCGTTCCTGCTCGGGCTGGCGGTCTTCGCCTACCTGCCGATCGGCTGGAGCGCGTACCTTTCGTTCTTCGACGCGCGCAACACGGTGACGCCGACCGAGTTCGTCGGGCTGGAGAACTACGGGCACATGCTCACCGACGAGCCGTTCCTGTCGAGCCTGGGGACGTTCAGCGTCTTCGCGGTGTTCATCGTGCCGCTGACGTTCGTGTCGTCGCTGGCGCTGGCGCTCGGCGTCAACCGGCTGCGGTTCGCGCGGGCGTTCTTCCGGTCGGTGTTCTTCCTGCCGTTCGCCTGCTCGTACGTGGTGGCGTCGCTGATCTGGAAGACGTCGCTGTTCTCGGGTGTCCGATACGGACTGGCGAACTCGGTGCTCGCGGTCTTCGGCGTCGATCCGGTCGCCTGGACCGGGACGGTGCACCCGCCGCTGTACTGGGTGGTGCTGGTGACGGCGCGGCTGTGGCTGCAGCTGGGGTTCTACATGATCCTCTTCATCGCCGCCCTGCAGCGGATCCCGGTGCAGCTCTACGAAGCGGCGTGGCTCGACGGCGCCAAACCGGGCTGGCCGGTGTTCCGCCACATCACGCTGCCCCAGCTGCGCGCGACGGCGGTGGCGGTGTTGCTGCTGAACCTGATCAACGCCTACCAGGCGTTCGACGAGTTCTACAACATCATGGGCGACGCCCGCGGCTACCCGCCCTTCGCCCGGCCGCCGCTGGTCTACCTGTACTACACGTCGCTGGGTTCGGGCGGCCAGGACCTCGGCCGCGGCAGTGCCGGTGCGGTGATCCTGGCGCTGATCATCGCGCTGGTGACCCTGCTGCAGGGCCGGGTGCTGCGCTTCGGGCGGGCGGCATGAGGACGGTCCTGCGGTGGGCTTGCCTGTCGGTGGCGGCGGTGCTCTTCCTGCTGCCGTTCTACCTCCTCCTGCGCAACGGCCTGGCGTCGCGAGCGGACCTGACGTCTCCACAGTGGACGTTCTTCCCGTCCACAGTGCACTGGGAGAACTTCTCGCGGCTGTTCTCGCTTCCGGACGTCCCGTTCGCCCGGAGCCTGCTGAACTCGCTGCTGGTCGCGACCCTGCAGACGACCGGCCTGCTGGTGCTCTGTTCGATGGCGGGCTACGGCCTGGCCCGGATCCCCTACCGGCACGCCCGCCCGATCTTCTACGCGGTGCTGGCGACGCTGATGATCCCGACGTCGGTGACGTTCGTGCCGAGTTTCGTGGTCGTCTCGTCGCTGGGCTGGCTGTCGGACTTCCGCGGCCTGGTGATCCCCGGGCTGTTCAGCGCGTTCAGCGTGTTCCTGTTCCGGCAGTACTTCCTCGACTTCCCGCGCGAGCTGGAGGAAGCCGGCCGGGTCGACGGGCTGAGCCGCTGGGGCGTGTTCTGGCGGATCGTGGTGCCGAATTCGAAGGGCTTCTTCGCGGCGATCGCGGTCATCACCGTGATCGGCAGCTGGAACGCGTTCCTGTGGCCGCTGATCATCGCCCAGTCCCCGGATTCGTGGACGGTCCAGGTGGCGCTGTCGGGGCTGTTGACGGCGCAGAACCCGCAGCTGAACCTGCTGTTCCTCGCGGCGGCGGTGTCGATCCTGCCGATCGTGCTGCTGTTCGCGTTCCTGCAGCGGTACCTGGTGCGCGGGGTGGCCGAGTCCGGCTTGACGGGCTGATCGGGCCCGTGCCGGCCTAACCGTCCAACCGGGACCAGAACGCGGTCAGGGCGCGCGCCGCCGGGTGCGGGTCCGTCACCGGCCACCAGTGCCCGGTGTCGGCGAGTTCGGCGATCTCGGCACCGGCGGCCTCGCCCGCGGAGCGGTGCTGCGCGGGCGTTCCGCTGGCCTGGTCGACGTCCGCGAGGGCGATCAGGGCGAGACCGGGACGCTGTCGCGCCTTCGCCAGGCCGCGGCCCGCGTCGGCCATCACCGGCTGGACGGCCGACCGCAGCAGCGAGAGCACCGCCCGCCCCATGCCGTCGTCCATCCCGGCCGCCACGCGTTCCGCGGCCGGGCCGGTCATCCCGAGCGCGCCGACGACCTCCAGCCGCTGCGCCAGCGTGCCGCCGAAGATCTCCTTCACCGAAGCCTCGCCGGCCCCTTCCTGCTGCCACACCTGGGCCCGCGGGTGCCAGACGTAACCCGGGTCGAAGAGGCCGAGTGCGTCCGACGCCCAGCTGCGGATCAGGTCCGGGCGGGTCATCGCGATCCGGACGACGTGCGCACCACCCCAGTCGTGGCCGACGAGGTCGACGGGCTCCCGGAACTGCTCCAGCCGTGCGGCCAGCCATTCGCGGTAGCCCTCGACGGTGGCGGAGAAGCCGTCCGGCGCGGGCACCCCGAACCCGGGCGGCGACAGCGAAACCACGTCGTCGCGGCCGAGCGCGGCGATCAGCGGTCCCCACACGCCGGCGTTCTCCGGATTGCCGTGCACGAGTACCAGAGGAACAGTCATCTCGACTCCTTACTTGCGTGCATGTACGCAAGTAAGTGTAGCAGCGGCCGGTGCGGGCGACCACGGCCGGAAACTACGGCGTGACCGCGAAGGCTCCGCGTACCGAGCGCGCCGCCTCCCGGATGAGGGCGGGGACGTTGCGAACCGGAGGCTGGGCGATGAGCTGCAGCCCGGTCCCGCGGACCAGGGCGACGATCAACACGGCGGCCGCGGCCGGGTTCGCGTCGGGCCGGATGGACCCGTCGGCGACGCCCTGGCGGACCACGTCCGCCAGGAGCTGCCGGAAGTCGGCGTCCCGGCGGGCGAACAGCGGAGCCAGCACGGGGTCGGCCGCGATCGCCTCGCCCCACAGCTGCAGGAACGCGCGCGCCGACGGTGTCCGCCGCACGACGTTGCGCAGGTACGCCTCGATGATCCGAACCAGGTAGTCCAGGCCGTCTCCCTGGTAGACGGGGACGTCGAACCGCTGCGCCTCGTCGACCACGGCCTCCAGCAGCCGTTCCCGGCTGCCGAAGTGGTGGTAGACGATGCCGCGGCTGTAGCCGGCGGCTTCCCCGACCTCGGCGAGCGTGACGGCCCGGGAGCCGCTGCGCGCGATGAGCGCCATCGCCGCGTCCACCACGCGCCGCTCGGTCTCCGCGCGTCGTTGCTCCTGCGTTCGCCTGGCCGGGCGATCGGTCATGCGTCGTGCTCCCCTGACTGGCCTCGTGGTCGACGAAGTGTGCCACGGGGCCCTCCCGCCGCCCGGCCTCAGCGGCGGAAATGACCACAACCTTCGGCGGTACACCCACTCCGACGCCCGTGACAGGGTAGCTCGAAATGTCACGTTCACCGGCCGGTCACCGACGTCCGGCACGGTGCAGGGCAACCGAGAAGACTGGGGAGCGAAACTCATGGCCGAACTCACCCGGCGCACCTTCGCCACCGCGGGCGCCGCCGGTGTCGGGCTCCTGCTCTGCACGCCCACCGCGAACGCCCTCGACCGCGCTCTCCGGCTCACGAGCACCCGCTCGGTCACCACCACCGGCACCACGCTCGAACAGGTCGCCACCGGCGGGGGCACCAGCACCTACTCGCGCCTGTCCGCGGGCCCCGGCTGGCCGCTGGTCGTCCGGAGCGATCTGGCCACCCCGCAGAGCGGGCGCGACGACCGGCGCCGGGCGCTCTCCGCCTTCGTCCAGTTCACCGACCTGCACATCACCGACGCCGAAAGCCCCGCGCGGTTCGAATACCTGCACCCGTTCATCGGCTCCGCGCACCGGCCGCAGGAGGCGCTCGGGACGGTCGCCACCAGCGCGCTGGTCGAACGGGTCAACAGCGTGCGGCAAGGCCCGTTCACCGGGCGGCCGTTCGACCTCATGGTCACCACCGGCGACAACACCGACAACCACGAGCTGATCGAGCTCGACTGGTTCCTCAAGGTCCTCAACGGCGGCACCGTCACCCCGAACTCCGGCGACGCGAACGCGTACGAAGGCGTCCAGAGCTCCGGCAACGACGAGTACTGGAACCCCTCGATCCCCGGCGTGGGCGACAAGTACTCGGCGAAGGGCTTCCCGCAGCTGCCCGGCCTGCTCGAAGCGGGCATGAAGTCCTTCACCGCACCCGGCCTCGACGTCCCGTGGTTCTGCACCTTCGGCAACCACGACGACAGCATCGTCGGCTCGCTGCCGGCGCAGATCCCCGGGATCGACGCCTGGTACACCGGGAAGTACAAGGTGATCGGCAAGGACGAGACCACCGCGAAGAAGCTCGCCGACGCGATCAAGAAGGGTGCCGGCGTCCCGGTCGCGGAACTGTTCGGCGGCAGCGGCACCATCCGCGAGATCACGCCGGACGCGCGGCGGCGCCCGTTCGGCACCGGCGAGTTCGTCCGCGCCCACCTCGACGCCGCCAACACCGGCCCCGGCCCGGTGGGGCACGGCTTCACCAGCGCCAACGCCGACGGCCAAAACGTCTACTACACCTTCCGGATCGCGCCCGGCATCACCGGGATCAGCCTCGACACCACCACCGACGCCGGGTTCGCCGACGGCTCGATCGGGCTCGCGCAGTACTCCTGGGTCGAGTCGACGCTGAAGCGCGGCAGCTCGACGTACTACGACTTCTTCGGCCGCAAGGTCACCCACGCCGTCACCGACGAGCTGTTCCTCCTCTTCAGCCACCACACCAGCGGCTCGATGGGCAACCTGCTGCCCGACTCGCGCCACCTGCTCGACCCGCGGCTGGACGGCAACGCCTTCGTCGCGCTGCTCAAGCGGTTCCCGAACGTGCTGGCCTGGGTCAACGGCCACACGCACCTCAACAAGATCACGCCGCACGCCGGGAACACGCCGCAGCAAGGCTTCTGGGAGATCAACACCGCGTCGCACGTCGACTTCCCGCAGCACGCGCGGATCGTCGAGGTCGCGGACAACGCCGACGGCACGTTGTCGCTGTTCACGACCCTGATCGAAGCGGAAGCGCCGTACGCCGTGGACTACGGCGCCCGGACGCCGCAAGCGCTTGCGTCGCTGTACCGCGAGCTGTCCTACAACGACATCCACACCGACCTGGGCCGGGTCGGCGCGGCGGAGGACCACAACACGGAGCTGCTGCTCGTCCACCCGCTGAGCTGAGGTTACGCCGGAGGTAATCGCCCGGCCGCCGATCTTCGGGCAAGCTGCCGAGCATGACCGATCCCGAGGGCACCCGGCTCTTCCACCGCTCCATGCCGTTTTCCGAACGCCTCGGCGTCGAGGTGCTGGAGCACGGGCGCGAACTCGTCCGCAGCCGGCTGAAGTGGGACGAAAGCCTCTGCACGCTCGGCGGCGCGCTGCACGGGGGCGCGCTCATGGCGCTGGCCGACTCGACCGGCGCCGTGTGCGCGTTCCTCAACCTGCCCGAGGGCGGCCAGGGCACGACGACCGTCGAATCGAAGACGAACTTCCTGCGCGCGGTGCGTTCGGGCTACGCCGTTGCGTCGTCCAGACCACTGCACGCCGGCCGCAAGTTCGTCGTGGTGGAGACCGAAATCCACGACGACGACGGCAAGTTGGTCGCGAAAGTGACACAGACGCAGGCCGTCCTCTAGGTACCTGTTTACAGACCGGTCCGGAGCGACGAAAATTCCTGGCTACTGGGTGGGCCGATCAGGGAGCCGGGATGCGCATACGCGAGCTGTTCACCTTATTGTCAGTGGTTGTGTTGTCCGCGGTAACCGCGCAAGCCGCCGAGGCCGGGCCCGTCCACCCGCGCGACGACGAGGCGATCGACTACCACGAGTGGACCGGCGGCCGGTTCCACGAAGGCGGCTTCGCCGGCGTGGCGCTCACCCGCGACGGCCTGCGCCTGACCCGCCCGATCGGCACGGTGGCGCACACCGAGCCGGAGCTGGGCACGACGAGAACGTACGAGTACGGCCAGTGGACGTCACCGGCGTACCGGCCGGGCTTCGGCGCGACGCAGCTGGTCGCGTCGTGGAACGCGAAGACGCCCGCGAAGACCTGGCTGCAGGTCGAGGCGCAGGGCCGGACGTCGGCGGGCGCCGAGACCGCGTGGTACGTGCTGGGCCACTGGGCCAGCGGCGACGCCGACATCCTGCGCACCAGCGTCGACGGCCAGGACGACGCCAACGCGCTGGTCGACGTCGACACGCTGGTCATGAAGCCGGACGTGACGCTGAAGTCGTACCACCTGCGGGTCAGCCTCTACCGCGAAGCCGGCTCGGGCGCGACGCCGTCGGTGAGCCTGCTGGGCGCGATGACTTCCGCCGTCCCGGACCGTTTCGAGGTGCAGCCGACGAAGCCCGGGCGGGCCACCGGGATCGAGCTGAAGGTGCCCGCGTACGCGCAGAACCTCCACAAGGGACAGTTCCCGCAGTACGGCGGGGGCGGCGAAGCCTGGTGCAGCCCGACATCGACGGAGATGGTGGCCGAGTACTGGGGCAAGAAGCCGTCCGCGGCGGAGATGGCGTGGATCCCGCCGGACTACGTCGACCCGCAGGTGGCGTTCGCGGCGCGCTACACCTACGACCACGCCTACGACGGCACCGGGAACTGGCCGTTCAACACGGCCTACGCGGCGTCGCGCGGCTTGCGCGGCCACATCACGCGGCTGCACTCACTGAACGAGCTGGAGACCTACATCGCGCGGGGCATCCCGGTGATCACGTCGCAGTCGTTCCTGTCGTCGGAGCTCGACGGCGCCGGCTACGGGACGTCGGGCCACATCATGGTCGTCGTCGGCTTCACGAAGGACGGCGACGTGATCGCGAACGACCCGGCGTCGAGCAGCAACGACCGGGTGCGCAACGTCTACAAGCGGGACCAGTTCGAGAAGATCTGGCAGCGGACCAAGCGCTACCGCGCGGACGGCACCGTCGCCGGCGGCCCCGGCGGCGTCGCGTACATCATCACGCCGGCTTGACGATGTGGTCGGTGAGGAGCAGCGTGTTCTGCCGCTCCTCACCCACCCGCCGGCAGATCGTGCACCAAACCCAGACCCACACGATGACGCCACGCCAGCATGAGGCAAGCCTGAGCGGCGTTGCGGGTGCTCGCGTCGTGCACGTACCGGTCGACGGATTCGGCTTCGAACGGGATCCCGTGTCCCTTCGGTCCCACTACGATCGTTCCTTCCTTGCCCCGCTGGACGATCTTGGCGAACAGCGTGTCGAACGCGGAGTCGTCGAACACACAGACCAGAAGCAGTTCGAGCTTCCAGGTCAGTGGGTCCAACCCGATTCCCAGCACGTGAGGCCGAAGCTCACCTCGGGCTCTTGCGGCGACCAACTCGCGGAAAGGCCACTCGTTCTCGTAGTCCAGCGGACGGCCGCCGCGGCCGTACGACTCCTCGACGTCGAGGAACTCCTCCGCGTATTCACGCATCACTGTGTGCCAGAGGTCGAAGTCCCGCGTCCGGGATCCGAGATCCCGGTCGGCCGGAGTGAATTCGCCGGCCGGGATGACGTGAGTCGTGTCCGGAGCCGCGGCGACCCTGCGCTCGTCACGCAGGTGCATGTAGAAGCCGCACTCGTCATCCGACACGCGGATCGTCAGAACGACCACTCCCAATGAAGTTCCGCGGCGGCCGAGATCGAACGGGTCTCTCAGGAACCTGCGGTACGCGCCCTCCACGGTTGCCCGGCCGGCGAGATCGTTGATCGCGGCTTCGTAGGCGAGAACTTCGGTGGTGTCGAGGTGATCGAAGTAGTGACCGCCGGCGAAGCTGAGGCGCAGCGTGCCGCCTTCGGCAACCACACCGGTGGGACGGTAGATCCAGCCGTTGTACAGCTGCGTCATCCCAGCGAGCTCGACGAGTGCGCCGCTGTATCCGGCATAGCGGGTCCCATCGCGCTTTCTGGGCATCATCCTCCGTGCTCGGCTCCGGATCTCCGCGAACTGCTCATCCCGGCCTTCCGGCTCGCGCTCGAGCCTGATCGAATCGAGGAGAACCGGGCCGGGAAGAACCCACCCGACCTTGGTCAGCATCGGGATTTCGTCGGCCTGCCACTCGGGGCGGATTCCCGCTCCGGCAAGAGCACGGAGCCGCGACTGCCGCAGGCGTACGTGCTCGTTCACCCGTTCGAAGTAGCCCACCGTGCGCTCGGTGCGTGTGCGACGCAGATTCGCCCAGGTCAACGGGACCCCGAACAGGGCTATCAGGAGGCCGAGCCCGGCCATTGCGGCGCCCGTGTTCATGCCACTCCCCCGATCGCTTCACTCTCGGACGATGTCGGTTCGAGGCGGCCTTCTCGTTACGGGCTTGACGAGGTCCGGCGGGGCGCCTCGCCGGCGCCCCGCCGGACTTCACCAGGTCTTGCCGGCCTGCTCCCGGATCGCGCGGTTGATCCGGTTGAAGAAGCCGCTGAGCGCGATGTGCGTGACGATCGCGGACAGCTGCCGCTCGTCGAAGTGCTCGGCCGCGGCGGCCCAGACCTCGTCGGTCACGCCCGGCTGGCCGTCCTCGATCCGGGTCGCGGCTTCGGTCAGCGCGAGCGCGGCCCGCTCCGGCTCGGTGAAGAACGGCGTCTCGCGCCAGGTGACGACGCTGTGCAGCCGGTCGTCGGTCTCCCCCTGCCGCTTCGCCGCCTGCACACCGGCGTAGGTGCACGGGGCGCAGCCGTTGATCTGGCTGGCCCGCAGGTGGACCAGCTCCAGCAGCAGCGGATCGACGCCGGCGGCGTGCACCACCTTGAACAGCTGCTGGACCGCGCCGGTCACCTCGGGATCGCTCCGGGTCTTCAGCCGTGGTTCCATCGTTCCTCCATCGGTTACCTGTGCCCCTCCGGGCCCGTCATGTCCACGACGGAGCCGAACCGAGGAAGGTAACGACCATGTCCGACACGCTGGCCGAGACGTTCGAAGCGCAGCGCGACCGGCTGCGCGCGGTGGCCCATCGCGTGCTCGGTTCGCACGCCGACGCCGAGGACGTGGTGCAGGAGGCCTGGCTGCGGCTGTCGCGCCAGGACGCGGCGTCGATCGAGAACCTCGAGGGCTGGCTGACGACGGTGGTCGGCCGGATCAGCCTGGACGTGCTGCGCGCGCGGAAGTCCCGCCCCGAGGCGCCGTACGACGAGATCATCGTGACGGTCGACGACGGCGCCTCCCCGGACGAGGACGCGGAGCTGGCGGATTCGGTCGGGCTGGCGCTGCTGGTGGTGCTGGAGTCCCTCAGCCCGAGCGAGCGGCTGGCGTTCGTCTTGCATGACCTGTTCGCGGTGCCGTTCGAGGAGATCGGACGCATCTTGGGCAAGTCCACGGCGGCGGCCAAGATGCTGGCGAGCCGGGCCCGCCGCAAAGTGCGCACGCCTTCACCGCCGGCCGGGTCGTCGCGGAGGGAGGTGGTCCAGGCGTTCCTGACGGCGGCCCGCGACGGCGACTTCGAGCAGCTGCTGCGCGTCCTCGACCCGCAGGTCCGCTTGACGGTCGACACACCGGATGGCCTGGTGGTGGTCCTGGGCGCCACGAACGTGGCCACGGGCGCCCGCTTCGGAGCGGCCGGCGGCGGCCGGCGCGTGCTGGTGGGCGGCCTGCCGGGCGTGGTGGCGTGGCGCGAGGACGGAACGCCGCTGTCGGTGGTGGCGTTCACGGTGGTGGACGGCCGGATCACGAACATCGCGGCGGTGGCGGATCCGGTGAAGCTGGCGTCGATGGACCTGCCGGAGCCGCCGGGAACTGTCGGTGCTGCCCGGTAAGCTGGAAACCGGGGGCCGGAGGCCCACCCAGCCGTGCCAGACTGCGGAGATCATGCCCCGCCCCCTCCTGTTCCTCGACGTCGACGGCCCGCTGATCCCGTTCGGGCGGAGTTTCGGGGAGTACGACGTCTTCACGGACGCCGACCTGGGCAATCCCTTGCTGTCGCGAGTCGACCCGAGCCTCGGCCCGGCGCTGCTGCGGCTCGGGTGTGACCTCGTCTGGGCCACGACGTGGCTGGCGGACGCCAACGAGTGCGTCGCCCCGCTGCTGGGCCTGCCGCCGCTGCCGGTGCTCGATTTCCCCGACGACGGCATCCCCGGCCTGCACTGGAAGACCGCGGCGATCGTCGAGGCGGCCGCGGGCCGCCCGTTCGCCTGGATCGACGACGAAACCACCGACGCCGACCGGACCTGGGTCGCGGGCCACCACCCGGGGCCGGCCCTGCTGCACACCGTCGAGGCGAGCACGGGCCTCACCGGCCAAGACGTCGCGACCATCGTCGGCTGGCTGACCAAAGTTGCGTAAGACGCAACATGTTGCGCAAAACCTCACTCCTGCGGATGTCGCCATCGCCGCATGATCCGTGATTAGCTGCGGTCGACCAGCAGCGCAGCCGGAAGGTGGTTCGAATGCCGTACGAGGTCCAGGGGGTCGTTTCGCGGGCGAAGGGCGAGCCCGTCTCGCTGGAGACCGTCCTCGTGCCCGATCCCGGTCCCGGCGAGGCCGTCGTGAACGTCCAGGCCTGCGGGGTCTGCCACACCGACCTGCACTACCGCGAAGGCGGCATCAACGACGAATTCCCGTTCCTGCTCGGCCACGAGGCCGCCGGCGTCGTCGAAGCCGTCGGCGAAGGGGTCACCGATCTCGAGCCGGGCGACTACGTCATCCTCAACTGGCGCGCCGTCTGCGGCACCTGCCGGGCCTGCAAGCGCGGCAAGCCGTGGTACTGCTTCTCGACCTTCAACGCCGCCCAGCCGATGACCCTCACCGACG
This sequence comes from Amycolatopsis sp. NPDC051716, assembly GCF_040681595.1. NCBI lineage: Bacteria > Bacillati > Actinomycetota > Actinomycetes > Pseudonocardiales > Pseudonocardiaceae > Amycolatopsis > Amycolatopsis sp. NPDC051716. The sequence continues at coordinate 22,826 of NZ_JBFAZA010000021.1, forward strand.
GCACCAAGCTTTCGCCCGCGCTCGGCATCGGCGCCTTCCTCGAGAAGACGCTCGTCCACAGCGGACAGTGCACGAAGGTCGACCGCGAGGCCGAACCCGCGGTCGCCGGGCTGCTCGGCTGCGGGGTCATGGCCGGGCTCGGTGCGGCCATCAACACCGGCGCCGTCACGCGCGGCGACTCGGTCGCCGTCATCGGCTGCGGTGGGGTCGGGGACGCCGCCATCGCCGGCGCGAAGCTGGCCGGCGCCACCACGATCGTCGCGATCGACATGGACGACCGGAAGCTCACCTGGGCGAAGGACTTCGGCGCGACGCACACCGTCAACAGCAAGGGCCTCAGCGAAGAGCAGGTCGTCGAGGCCATGCAGGAGGCCACCAGCGGATTCGGCCCCGACGTCGTCATCGACGCGGTCGGCCGGCCCGAAACCTGGCGGCAGGCCTTCTACGGGCGCGACCTGGCCGGCACGGTCGTGCTCGTCGGCGTGCCGACGCCGGAGATGCGGCTGAACGACCTGCCGCTGATCGACTTCTTCTCGCGCGGCGGCTCGCTCAAGTCGTCCTGGTACGGCGACTGCCTGCCCAGCCGGGACTTCCCGATGCTCGTCGACCTCTACCTGCAGGGCCGGCTGCCGCTCGACAAGTTCGTCACCGAGCGCATCGGCGTCGACGGCGTCGAGCAGGCCTTCGAGCGCATGCACCACGGTGACGTGCTGCGCAGCGTGGTGACGTTCTGACCCTCTTCACCGACGACGAGTACCCGGCCGAGCCCTACCCGGGCACCCGGCCGGGTCACTCGTTCGTGCACGTCGACGGCGTCGGGCACCCCCTGGACACCGCGCCGGACGGCTGGCGCGACCGGATGGCCGTGCTGGCCTACGGTTCCAACGCGAACCCGTCGAAGATCACCTGGCTGCGCGCCCGGCTCGGCCTCGAAGGCCCGGTCGTCGTGGCGCACGCGCGCTGCGCCGGGCTCGCCGCGGTGTGGGCGGCCGGCTTCCGCGTGGTCGACGACCAGCGCCCGGCGACCCTCACCGCGCTGCCGGGCGTCGAAGAGCACGCCATCTGGTTCGTGACGCCGGACCAGCTCGCGGTCCTGGACCGCTGCGAAGGCCGCGGCACCCGCTACCACCTGGCCCGGCTGACCGACCCCGACATCACCCTCGAGGACGGCACGCGCCTGACCGACGTCCACACGTACGTCGGCGCCGCGCCGATCCGCTATCCCCTGCTGGTCGGCGGCGCGCCGGTGCGCACCTCCGACGTCCCGCAGACCGAAGCGGCCCGGCTCGACGGCGTCGCGGCCGACGGCCACGGCGTGCCCTGCGAGGTCGTCACACCAGCTTTCCGGGGTTGAGGATCCCGGTCGGGTCCACCGCGGACTTGGCCGCGCGCAGCACCTCGACCCCCAGCGCACCGATTTCCGCGCTCAGGTAAGGCGCGTGGTCGACGCCGACGGCGTGGTGGTGCGAGATGGTGCCCAGCCCGGCGATCGCCTCGCAGGCCGCCGCCTTCGCGCGCTGCCACTGGCCGACCGGGTCGGCTTCGTCGCGGGCCGTCAGCACCGTGAAGTACAGCGAGGCACCCGTTTCGTAGGCGTGCGAAATGTGGCACATGATGATCGCCTTGCCCAGCGCGGCCGTCAGCGCCGCCCGGACGTCGTCGCGCAGCTCGTCCACATTGGACCAGTACGCGGCCGTCTCGAGCGTCTCGACGCAGATGCCCATGTCCAGCAACGTGTCCCGCTGCCGGGGCCCGGCGAACCGGCCGTGCCGCCACGACTCGCCGAGAGCTTTGCCGACGCGCACGGCACCCGATGCCTTCAATCGCCGGGCCGTCTCACGGCGGCGCAGCGCCACGTCGTGCGCGGTGCCTTCCCAGCCCACGATGAGGAAACACGGCCGTCGCACGCCCCGCGCGGCGAGGTAGCGGCGCAGCGCCGCCGTCTTCACCCCGGCGTTCAGCGCGAGTGACACCTCGGTTTCGTCCACATCGGACAGCCGGGTGACGTCGGCGAGCGCTTGGTGCTGCGCGAGGTCCCGCACCGCTTCGGCGCCGGCCGCCCAGCCCGGCAGCGCGTAGCCCTCGTAACGCCGGACCGGCGGCGCCGGCCGCACCCGCAGCGCGACTTCGGTGATCACGCCGAGCGCGCCCTCGCTGCCGATCGCGAGCTGGCGCAGGTCCGGCCCGGCCGCGGACGCCGGGGCGACTCCGAGCTTCCACGGGCCGCGCGGGGTGGCCAGCCGCACGCCGGTCACCATGTCCTCGAACCGCCCGTAGCCCGAGGACGCCTGGCCGGCCGAGCGCGTCGCCGCGAAGCCGCCGATCGTGGCGCGCTCGAACGACTGCGGGACGTGCCCGAGCGTCAGGCCGTGCCCGGCGAGCAGCCGCTCCGCTTCGGGCCCGCGGACACCGGCCTGCAGGACGGCGATGCGCGACTCGGCGTCCACCGACACCAGCGCGTCGAGCCGGACGAGGTCCAGCGCGATCACCGACGTCTTTTCGCCGCGCAGTGCGGCGACCCCGCCGACCACCGACGTTCCGCCACCGAAGGGCACCACTCCGACGTCGTGCCGGACGCAGACGTCGAGGACCGCCTGGACCTCGTCGGGGTCGGCGGGAAGCACGACCGCGTCGGGCACCGGGAACTCCGCAGACGGCGCACGGCGCCGCAGCAGGTCGAGGTAGGACAGTCCGGTCGCCCGCGCCAGCCGGGCCGCGGCGTCGACCAGCACGTTCTCCGCGCCGACCACTTCCGCAAGCGCTTCCCCAGCAGGTTTCGCCAGTTTCGGTGACGGTATTTCCACCGGCAAATCGTCTGCTGGAGCAGCACTGGGGGCCGTCTGGCCGATACGCTGTTCAAGCCACTTGGCCGCTCGCGCGGGCAGCGGGGCGGCGCCGGCGGCTTCCTCGGTCCAGGACCGGCGGAGGCGGTGGTCAATGAGAGCGTTCACGACTACAGTGTGACACATGGACGTAAAACGTCACACCACGCAGACGGCAGGTTCCTCCGCGCTCGCGGACACCCGCAACCGCCAGACGGCGACGCGGGTGGCCGATGACGTGCTGCTCGACGCCGCGCGCTCGTGCGTGCTGGCCGTCGGTGTGCGCCGCACCACACTCGCCGAAATCGCCCGCACCGCCCGCGTCAGCCGGATGACGGTCTACCGCCGCTTCCCCGACGTCCGCAGCGTGCTCGCCGCCCTGATGACCCGCGAGTTCAGCGGGTTGCTGCGCACGGCGAGCGAAGGCGGCGCGGATGCCGCGCACAGCCGCGACCGGCTCGTGCTCATCGCCGCGGCCGGTGTCCGCGCGCTGTCGACCGACCCGCTGTTCCGCACCCTGCTCGACGTCGACCCCGAGCTCGTCCTCCCGTACATCGTGGAGCGGCTCGGCGCGACGCAGAAGTTCGCCGAGCAGGCGCTGCACGCCCTGCTGGAGGCCGGCCACCAGGACGGCTCGATCCGGCGGGCGCCGGTCGCGGTGCAGTCCCGTTCGGTGCTGCTGGTGGTGCAGTCGTTCGCGTTCTCCCTGCGGCCGGCCACCGTGGACGTCGACGAGGTGGCGCTGATGGCCGAGTTCACCCACGTGCTCGACGCGGCTTTGCGGCCATGACGTCCGGCTCGCTCAACGCGCGGCGCCGCGAACGCGAGCTCGCGGAGCTGGCGTCGGGCGAGCGCGTCGACGTCGTCGTGGTCGGCGGCGGCGTCACCGGCACGGGTATCGCACTGGACGCGGCTTCGCGGGGCCTGTCGGTCGCGCTGGTGGAGGCGCACGACTTGGCGTTCGGGACGTCGCGCTGGTCGTCGAAGCTGGTCCACGGGGGCCTGCGATACCTGGCGCACGGCGAACTCGGCTTGGCGCACGAAAGCGCGGTGGAGCGCGGGATCATGATGACGCGCACGGCACCGCACCTCACCCGCGCGATGCCGCAGCTGTTTCCGTGGTACCCCAGCACTTCCCGCGCGCAGGAGCGGGTGGTCGCGGCCGGCTTGCGCGCCGGGGACGTGCTGCGCCGGGCCGCGCGCACGCCGTCGTCGGTGCTGCCGCGGCCGCGGGCGATCCCGGCGCCGCTGGCGTTGGCCTTGGCGCCGGGCCTGTCCCCCGACGGCTTGCGCGGCGCCTGGCTGGCCTACGACGGCGCGTTGGTCGACGACGCGCGGCTGGTGGTTTCCCTCGCCCGGACGGCGGCATCGTTCGGTGCGCGCATCCTCACGCGGCTGTCGGCCATTACGCTTGCCGCGGACCGCGTTCAAGTGCGCGACGGTCTTTCGGGTTCCACAATGGACATCCACGCCCGGCAGGTGATCAACGCGACGGGGGTGTGGGCGGGAACGCTGACGGGTTCGGTGCGGCTGCGGCCATCGCTCGGTTCACACCTGGTACTGGCGCCGGGGACGGTGCCGATGGGGACGACATCGGTGAACATCGGCGTCCCCGGGGAGACCAACCGGTTCGTCTTCCTACTCCCCCAGCCGGACGGCCGGGTCTACCTGGGACTCACCGATGAGCCCGTCTCGGGCCCGATCCCGTCCGTGCCAGTGGTTCCCGAGTCCGATGTGGACTTCTTGTTGTCGCTGGCTTCCTCGGTGCTCGCCCGGCCGCTGACCCGGGCGGACGTGGCCGGGTCTTATGCGGGGCTGCGTCCCCTGGTCGAGGGGACGAGCGGCCGGTCGGCGGATCTTTCCCGCAAGCACGCGGTCCTGGCCGGACCGGACGGGCTGTTGACCGTGGTGGGCGGCAAGCTGACGACGTACCGCCGGATGGCCGAGGACGCGGTCGACGCGGCGGTCCGCCTCGCCGGGCTCCCGGCGACCCCGTGCCGAACGGCCCGGTTGCCGTTGCTGGGAGCCGCTCCCCGATCAGAGCTGTCCTTTGTGGACGCGGCGCCCCGCCTGGTGGCCCGGTACGGCACGGAGGCCTCCCGCGTGGCGGCGCTGGGCGAGGTGGACGCGGAGTTCGCGGCCCCGGTGGCCCCGGGAACGGAGATCACGGCGGCCGAGGTGGTGTGGGCGGTCCGGAACGAGGGAGCGTTGGACGTCGAGGACGTACTGGAGCGCCGGACGCGGCTGTCGTTGATCCCGTCGGACGCCGAGGCGGCGCGGGCGCGAGTGGCGGAACTTGTCGACAAGTCGCTAGCCGGACTGGCCTGACGTCGGCAGCACAGCTCCCCGCCGACACAGCTCCCCGCCGACACAGCTCCCCGCCGACACAGCTCCCCGCCCTCCCTAGGGGGCCGTGCCCAAGTCCAGTCTATCGGCCCCCACCGACAAAACCGCCGCTCAGCCGCCCGCCCCACCCACTCATCCACAACCCACCACCCATGTGCACAACCGGACTTGATGTTCTCTTGAGTTGACGTCCCGTTGGGTTTTTGCAACAGTTAGTGCCATGAGTCCGGTCAGACGCGGCAAAGAGCTGCCGATCTACAACCGGCTTCCCGTGCTCCGGGCGGAGCGCGGGATGACCCGAGCCACGCTTGCCGGTGCCGTCGATGTCAACCCGCAGACCATCGGCGCGCTCGAGCGGGGTGACCACTATCCGAGCCTGGATCTGGCGTTCCGGATCTGCGCGGTGTTCGACCTGCCCGTCGAGGCGGTCTTCAGCCGCGAGCCGTTCACGCCGCTTTCCACCCAGGTCTATCGCGAGGGGGGAGCATGACCGAGCAGCCGGGCCGCCTCGCGGCTTACTGGGAACGCCAGCTCGACAAGCTCGAGGCAGCCGAACGAAAACGGGCCCGGCACCTGCCCGGCTGGCGCACCCGGAAGCACCGCCGGACGCTCGTCGCCATCTTGGTCGTCGCCGATCTGATCATGATCGCCGGCGCGACGCGGTTCAAGGTGGCGCCGGAATGGGTCTTTCCGGCCTTGTGGCTGAGCGGGCTCGTCATCGGCGGTTCCGCGTTCCTGACGCTGCGCATCCTGACCGGGCGGATGACCAACAGCTTTTCGCGCCTGCTGGACGAACGCGAGCGCGAGTGGCGCCACCGCGTCACCTACATCGGCTACCAGGCGCTCAGCTACCTGATGGTGATCGCCCTGCTGTACAGCCTGTTCATCGCCGAAACCGAAAACGGCGGCGTCCGCGGCGCGATGATGCTGTCCGCGCTGCTGGTCACCGGCACCACCATCCCGGCCATCGTGCTGGGCTGGTCACTGCCGGACGACGACCCCGAAGACTTCGAGGAGGGGATGGGGAATGCCTGAGGGGACACTGGAGATCGACCGGATCTCCAAGCGCTACGGCGCCAAGGTCGCGCTGGACGGCGTCTCGTTCGACGTCCACGCCGGCGAGCTGTTCGGCTTCGTCGGCAGCAACGGCGCCGGCAAGACCACCACCATGCGGATCGCGCTGGGCGTGCTGGCCGCCGACGGCGGTGAAGTCCGCTTCGACGACCGGCCGGTCACGCACGAAACCCGCACGCACATCGGCTACATGCCGGAAGAACGCGGGCTGTACCCGAAGATGAAGGTGCTCGACCAGCTCGTCTACCTGGCCGAGCTGCACGGGCTCAGCACCGGCGAGGCCCACCGCAACGCCGAGAACTGGATCACCCGGCTCGGGCTGGCCGAGCGCCGCAAGGACGAGGTGCAGAAGCTCAGCCTCGGCAACCAGCAGCGCGTCCAGCTGGCCGCCGCGCTGGTGCACGACCCCGCGGTGCTGGTGCTCGACGAGCCGTTCTCCGGCCTCGACCCGCTCGCCGTCGACGTGATGAGCGGCGTCCTGCGGGAGAAGGCCGCCGCGGGGGTGCCGGTCGTGTTCTCCAGCCACCAGCTCGACCTCGTCGAGCGGCTGTGCGACCGGGTCGGGATCATCCGCAGCGGCCGGATGGTCGCCGTCGGCACGGTCGACGAGCTGACCTCGGGCGCGCGCAGCAAGCTCGTCGTGACGGCGCCCGCCGCGAGCAACGGCTGGGCCGCGAACCTGCCCGGCGTGCGCGTGCTGGAACACCACGGCACCACCACCGTCCTCGACCTCGAACCGGGCGCGGACGACCAGGCCGTGCTCGCCGCCGCGCTGGCGACCGGGCCGGTCACCGAGTTCAGCCGCCGTCGCCGTTCGCTCACCGAGCTGTTCCGCGACGCCGTGTCCGAGAAGGGGGAACCGCGATGAGGACGTTGAGTGGCCGCCGCGCCGTCTGGCTCGTGATGAAGCGCGAGCTGAACACCCGGCTGCGCACGCGGTCGTTCGTCGTCGGCACCGGCGTACTGCTGGTGCTGCTGCTGGGGTACGTCCTCTTCCAGACGTCGCTGGCCGGTTCGTCGGACAAGAAGACCGTCGGGCTGACCGGCCAGGCGATCGGGATCGCCCGCCAGCTGCAGACCGAAGCGGCGCTTTCCGGCCGTGAGATCAGCACGGTCGTCGTCACCGACGCGGCGGAAGGCCGGAAGAAGGTCGAAGACGGCGACGTCGACGCGCTCGTCTCGGGCAGCGCGGCGCAGCTGACCGCCACCTACAAGTCCTCTTTGGACAGCGGATTGCGCCGGGTGCTCGACCAGGTCGCCCAGCAGCAGGTGCTCGACGGCGTGCTGTCGTCCGCGCAGCTGGAACCGGCCGAGGTGATGGCCAGGGTCAACGGCACCCACGTCCAGGACGACGCCCTCTCGCCGGAGCCGGCCGACCAGACGCAGCGGCTGGTCGTCGGGCTGGTCGTGGCGTTCCTGCTGTACATGAGCATCATCACCTACGGGATGATGGTCGCGCAGGGCGTCGTCGAGGAGAAGTCGAGCCGGGTCGTGGAGATCCTGCTCGCCAGCGTGCGGCCGTGGCAGCTGTTGCTGGGCAAGGTGATCGGGCTCGGCCTGGTCGGCCTGACCCAGCTGGTCATCCTCGCGGTGGTCGGGCTGGGCGCCGCGGCGGCGACCGGCGTGTTCACCCTGTCCGGCTTCGCGACGGGCGCGGTGCTGTGGGGCCTGCTCTGGTACCTGCTGGGCTTCCTGTTGTACGCCACCATCTACGGCGCGCTGGGGTCGCTGGTGTCGCGGCAGGAGGACACCCAGTCGGTGGTCGGGCCGCTCAACATCATCCTGGTCGTCGGGTTCATCGCCGGCTTCAACCTGCTGGTCCAGGACCCGGCGAGCTCGGCGACGAAGATCGTCTCGCTGATCCCTCTGCTGTCGCCGATCCTGATGCCGGCCCGCATCTCGACGGGCGCGGCGGCGGGCTGGGAGATCGGGCTGTCGCTGGCGCTGACGATCGCGCTCGTCGCCCTGCTGACCTGGATCGGCGGGAAGATCTACGGCAACAGCGTGCTGCGGATCGGCAGCCGGATCAAGCTGTCGGAAGCCCTGCGTGGCTGAGGTGCGGGCGGCGGGGCCCGGCGACGTGAGCGCGATCCACCGGTTCGGCGAAGCTCACGTCGGGGCCCACTACGCCCCGCTGATCGGTACGTGCACCCCGAGCAGCGCGGCCAACGCACAGGCCGGCGCTCTGACCGCCGAAACTGTCGGACCCCTGCGGTAACGTGAAATCAGGGGGCCCCCTGGGGGGACCTCCTGTTGGACGAGCAAAGATTCGGCAGCGCCTCTTCTACGAGCGGGAGGGCTTCGCCGTCGACCGGATCGAGCCGAGCTCCACCGGTGATCCCGCGCTCGCGGTCGTGTGGCGGGTCAAGCCGCTGATCACGACGTGATCTTGCCGTACCGCTCCAAGGAGACCTGGCGCTCGTGGGCGTGGTCGACCATGGGTTCCGGGTACTCCCCGGGGCGGTCCTTCAGCTTGTGCACCGCCTTGCCCGCCACGGAACGCAGCTCCGGCACGTACTTGCGCACGTAGTCGCCGGCCGGATCGAACTTCTCGCCCTGGGTCGTCGGGTTGAAGATGCGGAAGTACGGCGCCGCATCCGTGCCGCAGCCCGCGACCCACTGCCAGTTCAGCTGGTTCGACGCCAGGTCGCCGTCCACCAGGTGCTTCATGAAGTGGCGGGCGCCCAGCCACCACGGCAGGTGCAGGTCCTTCACCAGGAAGCTCGCGACGACCATCCGCACCCGGTTGTGCATCCAGCCCTCGGCCAGCAGCTGCCGCATCCCGGCGTCCACGATCGGGTAACCGGTGCGGCCCGCGCACCACCGCTCGAAGGCCTCGCGGTCGTCGTCGTACTTCATCCCGTCGAAGCGCCGGTCGTAGTTCTCGCGCGCCGTTTCCGGGCGGTGCCACAGGACGTCGGCGTGGAATTCGCGCCAGCAGATCTCGCTGCGCAACGACTTCGCGCCGACGCGGTCGTCGCCGTCGAGGTCCGCCAAGATCGTCCGCGGGTGGATGCACCCCCAGCGCAGGTACGGCGAAAGCCGGGTGGTGCCTTCGCGGTCCGGGCGGTCGCGATCCTCGTCGTAGGTCTCGACGCCGTCGTCCAGGAATTCGTGCCAGACGTCGAGCGCGGCCTGCTCGCCGGGTTCGGGCAGCGTCGCCGAAACCGCGGGCGCCTTCGGGATCTTCAGCGACCGCGGCGGTTCCACCCAGTCCACAAGGGATGGTCCGGTGTCGGCGGGCGAGTGCCACCCGCGCGCGGTCCACGCCCGGTAAAAGGGAGTGAAGACGCGGTAGGGATCGCCGTCCGGCTTGGTGACGCGGCCCGGCGTCACGGCGTACGGCGAGCCCGTCTCGACCCACTCGATGTCGTGCTCCGCCAACGCTTCCGCCACCGAAGCGTCCCGGCGGCGGCCGTAGGGCCCGGTATCGGCGCTGACGTGCACCGCGGCCGCGCCGATCTTCTTCGCGGCATTCACGACCTCGGCCGCCGGTTCGCCGCGGACCAGCATCAGCCGGCCGCCGAGCTGCTCGTCCAGCTTCTCCAGGCAGCCGTACATGAAGGCCTCACGGGCGGCGCCGGACGGCTTGAGGAGCGCCTCGTCGAGGACGTACAGCGCGAGCACGTGCTTGCTGTGCTTCGACGCCTCCAGCAGCGCGGCGTGGTCGCCCAGCCGCAGGTCACGGCGGAACCATAGGACGACCGGGGCTTCTCGAGTCACGCCGGTAAACGTAAACGTCCCGCCGTGCGAATGCACGGCGGGACGTTGTTTCATCCGGGGCTTCGCCCCGGGCCGGGGGCTCCGCCACCCGGAACCCCCGGAAAAACCCCGTGCGCGTGAAACGAATCAGCGCTCCGACATCGGGGTGTAGTCCCGCGAAGCGTGGCCGGTGTAGATCTGCCGCGGGCGGCCGATCTTGGTGGCCGGGTCGTTGATCATCTCGCGCCAGTGCGCGATCCAGCCCGGGAGCCGGCCGAGCGCGAACAGCACCGTGAAGAACTTCGTCGGGAAGCCCAGCGCCCGGTAGATCAGGCCGGTGTAGAAGTCCACGTTCGGGTACAGCTTGCGCTCGATGAAGTAGTCGTCCGAAAGGGCGGTCTCTTCGAGCTTCTTGGCGATCTCCAGCAGCTGGTCGCCGCCCTTGAGCTTGCCGAGGATCTCGTCCGCGGTGTTCTTGATGATCTTCGCGCGCGGGTCGTAGTTCTTGTAGACCCGGTGCCCGAAGCCCATCAGCTTCACGCCCTTTTCCTTGTTCTTCACCCGCTCGACGAACTTGGCGACGTCGCCGCCGTCGTTCTTGATACCCTCGAGCATGTCGAGCACCGCGGCGTTCGCGCCGCCGTGCAGCGGGCCGAACAGCGCGTTGATGCCCGCCGAAATCGAGGCGAACAGGTTCGCCTCGGACGAGCCGACCAGGCGCACGGTCGAGGTCGAGCAGTTCTGCTCGTGGTCGGCGTGCAGGATGAACAGCAGGTCGAGCGCCTTCGCGACGTCCGGGTCGACCTCGTACGGCTCGGCCGGGAAGCCGAACGTCATCCGCAGGAAGTTCTCGACCAGGCCGAGCGAGTTGTCCGGGTACAGCAGCGGCTGGCCCACGGACTTCTTGTACGCGTAGGCGGCCAGCGTCGGCACCTTGGCGAGCAGCCGGATCGTGGACAGCTCCACGTTCGGCTCGTCGAACGGGTCGAGCGAGTCCTGGTAGAACGTCGACAGCGCCGACACCGCACTGGACAGGACCGGCATCGGGTGCGCGTCGCGCGGGAAGCCGCTGAAGAACGCCTTGAGGTCTTCGTGCAGCAGCGTGTGCCGCTGGATCTTCCCGGTGAAGTCGGCCAGCTGGGTCTCGGTCGGCAGCTCGCCGTAGATCAGCAGGTAGGAGACCTCGACGAAGGTCGACTTCTCGGCCAGCTGCTCGATCGGGTACCCGCGGTAGCGGAGGATGCCGGCGTCACCGTCGATGTAGGCGATGGCGGACGACGCGGCACCGGTGTTGACGAAACCGGGGTCGTAGGTGATGTACCCCGTCTGCGCCAGCAGCTTGCCCAGTTCGATCCCCGGCGCGCCTTCGACCGGGTGGACGATCTTGAACTCGTGCTCGCCACTCGGCAGGGTCAGCTTCGCGGTTTCTCCGCCGGACTGCCCCGCAGTCGTCGCGTCGGACATGCAAGTCCCTCTCACGTTGGGCACGGGCCGGCGGCGCCTGTACGTTCCACAGGTAGCCACGTGTTCACGCGAGGAAACACTGGCGCCTCGCTGCACACCGCCCCGCTGGGGTATGAAGAATGCCCCTCTACGCTAGTCGAGAAACCCGCCTTCGCGCAGCGGTGACGTTGCTCCTGGGGGCCCCTTTGGGACCAGGTTCACACGGTGGCCGCCATGTCGGCGGACGTGGGCGGTTCGGCGCCGCTGCGGGAGACCGTGATCGACGCCGCTTTCGCCGCGAACTCCAGCGCCTCGCGCCACGCGCCGGCGTCGAGGGAGGCCAGGTCGGTGGCCTGGCGGGTGTGCAGCCAGGCCAGCAGCGCACCGTGCACGGTGTCGCCCGCGCCGATGGTGTCGACGACGGTGACTTTTCGCGACGGCACGTGGGCCAGCTCACCTGCGGCGGTGATCACCGAGAGCCCGTCGGCCCCCCGGGTGAGCACCACGGCGTCCACACCGGACTCGATCCACGTCTTCGCGGCGGCGACCGGATCGGCGCCTTCGGTGAGCCACGCGGCGTCGTCGTCGGAGATCTTCAGCAGCCGGACGTCCGGCAGCCAGGACGCGAACCGGGCCCGGTAGGCGGCCGGGTCGGTGATGAGCGCCTCGCGGATGTTGGGGTCGAGGACGGTCAGCACGCCGCGGGCCGCTTCGCGCCGCAGCATCGCCTCGTACGCCGAGGCGCCGGGCTCGAGGACCATGCCGAGCGTGCCGAGTGAGAGCGCTGTCACAGCGTCGGCCAGCGGACCCGGATCCGCGACCAGCCGGTCGGCGGTGCCCTCGACGTAGAAGCTGTAGCGCGCGGCCCCCTTCGCGTCGAGCGCCACGACGGCCAGCGTCGTCGGCTCGTCGCCGCGCTGCAGCAGCGAGGTGTCGACGGCGGAGGCGTGCAGCCGCTCGACCATCGCTTCGCCGAAGCGGTCGGTGGACACGCGGGAGAGGAACGCCGCCGGCACCCCGAGCCGGCCGGCGGCCAGCGCGACGTTGTACGGCCCACCGCCCAGCCGGGGCAGCAGCGCGCGCAACCCACCGTCCACTGTGGAATCCAGGGGGTCGCCGGGAACCAGGTCGACCAGAGCTTCTCCGCCTACGACGATCACGACGGCAGTTTAATTGACTCCGGCCTGACAATTCCTGTCCGCTATTTGTTCAAGCCGCCGAGCAGCAGCTCACCCAAAGCGGTGAACGCGTCGGCGTCGGACACGTCGGTCCGCTGGGCGAGCACGCCGGTCTGGATGCCCTCGATGATCAGCCCGGTCATCTCGGCCACCAGCCGGGCGTGGACGTCGCGGAACACCCCGTCGGCGACACCCTTGTCGATGAACTGCCGGAGCCGGTTCGCGGCGAACCGGCTGTTGAGCTGGTAGGCCTCCCGGGCCGGGCCGAATTCGGCGAGGTCACGCATGAAGGCCGCCGACGCCCGGTTGAGGTGCTCGGCCACCCCGGCCAGGTACTCGCCGATGAGCTTGCGGGCGTCGTCGATCCCGGCGATGCGCTCCTCGATCCGCTCCGCGGCGCCCCGGAAGAACCGGGTGACGACCTTGACGGCGAGCTGCTCCTTGCTGGGCGCGAGCGCGTAGAGCGTCGACTTCGAGCAGCGCAGGCGGCCGGCGAGGTCGTCCAGCGTGAAGACGGCGAAGCCCTCGGCCAGGAACAACGCCTCGAGATCGCCGAGCAGCGCCTGCTGGCGGGCGGTCGGCCGTCGGCGGGGTTCGGGGCGCATCGGCTCACTATCTCCTACGTCTTCCGGCCACCCCAGGCCTGTCGTACTGTACTCTGGATTGACCCACAGTACTGTTTTCAGTACCGCTTTGGAGGACAACGATGCCCGCCGAACGCCTGCTGCCTTCATCGGAAGCCGAGGATCTGGTCGCTTTGGCGACGGAGATCGCGCGCGACGAGCTCGCGCCTCGCGCGGCAGCGGCCGAGGAAGCCGAGCAGTTCCCCCGCGAGCAGTTCCGGTTGCTCGGCAAGTCCGGGCTGCTGGGCCTGCCCTACAGCGAACGCTGGGGCGGCGGCGACGTGCCGTACGAGGTCTACCTCCAGGTCCTGGAGGAGATCGCGACGGCGTGGATGACTGTCGGCGTCGGGCTGTCGGTGCACACGATGTCCTGCTACGCGCTCACGCAGTACGGCACCGACGAGCAGCGCGACCGGTGGCTCCCGGACATGCTCGAAGGCTCGCTCCTGGGCGCGTACGCGCTGTCCGAGACGCAGGCGGGCTCGGACGCGGCGGCGCTGTCGACGCGCGCGCGTCTCGACGGCTCGGACTACGTCGTCGACGGGACCAAGGCGTGGATCACCCACGCGGGGGTGGCGGACTTCTACACGACGATGGTCCGCACGGGCCCGGACGAGATCTCCTGCCTGCTGGTCGACGGAGCCACCGAAGGCCTGTCGGCGGCTCCGCGCGAACGGAAGATGGGCCTGACCGGCTCGCCGACCGCCCAGATGATCTTCGACGGCGCCCGGGTCCCGGCCGAGCGGCTCCTGGGCGCCCCGGGTGCCGGGCTGCGCATCGCGCTGTCGTCGCTGAGCTCGGGCCGGCTCGGGATCGCGGCGTGCGCGGTGGGCCTGGCCCAGGCGGCGCTGGACGAAGCGGTGGCGTACGCGAAGGGGCGCTCGCAGTTCGGCCGCCCGATCATCGACTTCCAGGGCGTCGAGTTCCTGCTGGCGGACATGGCCGCGACGGTGGAGGCGTCCCGGGCGCTGTACCTGGACGCGGCCCGGCGCCGTGACCGCGGGATGCCCTTCAACCGGCAGGCGTCGATCGCCAAGCTGGTGGCGACCGACGGCGCGATGAAGGTGACGACGGACGCCGTCCAGGTCCTCGGCGGCGCCGGGTACACGCGGGACTTCCCGGTGGAGCGGTACATGCGGGAGGCGAAGGTGCCGCAGATCTTCGAAGGGACCAACCAGATCCAGCGGGTCGTCATCGCGCGGGAACTGAAGAACGCGTAGCCCGATCCAGCGACCCGTGTCGCGCGCTGGGGACGGATACCGTGGTGGCATGCCCGGTCATCTGCTGACCATCGCGGAATACGCGGCGCTCGACGGCACCGGTTTCACGGAGCTGGTGGAGGGCCGCGTGGTGACTTCGCCCGGCTCCGGCCGGAGCCACGACGTGGCCGTCTGCCTGCTGGCCGGCCAGCTCGAACGGCAGCTGCCGCGCGGGCTCGCCTTCGTCGTCCGCAACGACCTCGACCTGTGCTTGGCACCGGAGGGCGAACCCGGCTTCGCCCGCCGGCCGGACCTGCTGGTCGTCGGCCGCGCCGCGCTCGCCCGCGGCAACGGCCTGTTCCGGGCCGACGAGGTGCTCATCGTCGTCGAAATCGTGGCACCGGACTCGAAGCGCACCGACTACCAGGTGAAGCACGACGAGTACGCCGACGCCGGGATCCCGCACTACTGGATCGTCGACACCGCCGAGCCGGTCTCGCTCGTCGCCTGCCACCGAGGCGGAGAATCGGGCTACGCCGACGCGCCGGCGGTCACCGGCACCTTCACGACGGACGTCCCGTTCCCGGTCGTGATCGACCTGGCCGCGCTGCTCGGCTGATCCGCCCGGGAGCCGAAGACCGCGTGGGCGCGGCTCACCGCAGCGGAACGCGCATCGCCGCCGACACGGACCTGCTCGCACACACTGAGCAACGTCCCCCGGTCAGCTCGGCGCGGCTGCGCGGGCGCAGCTGCACCTTGATCTCGTCGAGCGCGAACTCCTCGGCGTGCCGCAGACGACCATGGCTGTCCGGCGTGATCGGCGCAGTTTCCTGCGTGAGCTTCGCCGGGCGATGCGGCCCGAACGGACGGGCAGCACGCCGGAACCGCCCGGTTACCGGCGTGCCACCCGAGACTCAGCGCGTCTCCCGGTACCGGCGGTCCTTGGACACGCCCTCGCCCAGTGACTCGTCGAAGTGGTACACCTCGTCACCGCGGACGAAGACGCGCAGCGCGCGGTTCATCACGTCCAGCGGGTCGCCCGACCACAGCACCACATCGGCGTCCAGGCCCGGCTTCAGCGAACCGATCTGCCCGTCGAGGTCCAGCATCGACGCCGGGTTGACGGTCAGCGAACGCAGCGCCGTCGCCGGGTCGAGGCCGTCCTTCACTGCGAGGGCCGCCTGGTACACCAGGAAGTTGATCGGGATCACCGGGTGGTCGGTGGTGATCGCGATCTTCACGCCCGCGCGGGCCAGGATGCCGGCCGAGCGCAGCGTGCGGTGGCGCAGCTCGACCTTGGACTTCGTGGTGAACAGCGGGCCGAGGATCACCGGAACCTCGCGGGAAGCCAGCAGGTCCGCGATCAGGTGGCCTTCGGTGCCGTGGTTGATCACCAGCTTGTAGCCGAACTCGTCGGCCAGCCGGATCGCCGTCACGATGTCGTCCGCGCGGTGGACGTGCTGGTCCCAGAACAGCTCGCCGTCGAGGACCTTCGACAGCGTCTCCAGCGTCAGGTCGACTTCGTGCGGCTTGCCCTCGGACTCCGCGTGCGCGCGCTTCGCCTGGTAGTTGCGGGCCTTGGTGAACGCCTCGCGCAGGATCGCCGCGACCCCCAGGCGCGTCGACGGCGTCTGCTTCTTCTCGCCGTACACCCGCTTCGGGTTCTCGCCCAGCGCGCTCTTCACGCTGACGTGCTCCGCGAAGATCATGTCCAGGATGCTGCGGCCCCACGTCTTGACGCCGATCGTCTGGCCGCCGATCGGGTTGCCCGACCCGGGCTTGATGACGACGCTCGTGACGCCGCCCGCGAGCGCGTCGTCGAAGCCGGGCTCGTAGGGGTCAATGCCGTCGACGGCGCGGAAGCGGGCGCCGTTCGGGTCGGTCATCTCGTTGGTGTCGTTGCCGGACCAGCCCTCGCCCTCCTCGTGCACACCCAGGTGCGCGTGGGCGTCGATGAAGCCGGGCAGCACCCAGGTGCCGGCCGCGTCGACCAGTTCGGCGTCCTCCGGGATGTCGACGTCGGCCTCGGTGCCGACCGCGACGATCTTGCCGCCGTCGATCAGGACCGTGCCGCCGTCGATGGGATCACCGTCGATGGGGACGACATAGCCCCCGACAATTGCCTTCGCCATAGTTCGCCACGCTAACGAACTCGTCCGGGGACGTGCACGCGGGCCTTCTCCAAGTGCACGAGCTCGTGGTCGTTCTCGGGTGTCCGGTGCGTCTCGCGGTAGCCGTGCTTGGCGTACAGGTGCAACGGCCCCACGCTCTTCGAGCCGGTGAAGAGCCGGAACACCGTCACCTCCTCAGGCGCCGCCGACTCCGCGAACCGCAGCAGCCCGCCGCCGAGCCCGGCCCCCTGCCGATCCGGGGCGACGACCAGGCGCCCGATCACCCCGACCGGCCCGGTCACCGTCAGCCGCACCGACGCCACCAGGCGCCCCGCTTCCCGGACGCCCCAGGACAGCCCGGTCAGCGCCGCCCGGGTCTCGTCCAGGGTCTCCAGCAGCGGCGGCAGGTCCAGGTCGCCGTGGGCACGCGCCTCGGTGACGTACGCGGCGCGTTGCAGCGTCAGCACTTCACCCGCGTCGGCGACGTCCAGGCGAAGCGGCGTCACCGGACCCGGATGCCCCAGCTGCCCGACCACGACGCCGACGGCGCCAGCTCGATCAGGTCGGTGCCGGTGTTGAGCGCGTCGGCGGGGCAGGTCATCGGCTCGATCGCGACCGCACGGCCGCGGCCGACCAGGTCGTCCGGGGTGAACACCTGCGCCCAGCGGAAGTCGGGGCCGGTCCAGACCAGGAGTTCCTGCCCGTCGTGGCTGAGAACGATGTGGTGCTTGCCGTCGTCAGCCGTCGCGAGGCCGCCGAACGCCGTGTCCAAGTTGACGCCCGCCAGCACGCGGCCGGCGCGGAAGTCGTACTCCGTGCCCTCGACGTCCTGCTCCTCGGCGTACGGCATCTGCTCGTCGGGCCGGGACGGCCGGACCCGGCTCGCGGGCAGCGTCAGCGTCAGCTCGTCGGTCGGGACGTCGCCGATCCGGAAGTACGGGTGCGTGCCGACGCCGACGCCGATCTGCTGCTCGCCTTCGTTGCGGATCTCGTGGGTGATGGTCAGTTCGCGCGGCGCGACCTCGTACGTGACGGTCGCGCGCAGCGGCACCGGCCAGCCCGGCTGCACCTCGACGTCGACGGCCAGGGTGACCGACGATTCGGCGTGCTCCAGCAGCTCCCACTCGAGGTGGCGGGTCAGGCCGTGGATGGCGTTGCCGCGCGCCTCCTCGGTGATGTCGAGCTGCTGGGTCTCCCCCTGGAACGTCCACCGGCCGCCCTTGGTGCGGTTCGGCCAGGGCAGCAGCACCTGCCCGGCCCCCATCGGCGGCTTCGCGTCTTCGGGGAACTCCTCGACGTACGGCACGCCGCCGACTTCGAAGGCGCGCAGCCCGGCACCGATTTCGGTGACGACGGCGCGCGCGTTGCCGCGGGTGATCTCGAACTGCTGACCGGTCGGGTTGCCCATGCGGACGACCTTACCGATCCGCGAAGTCACTAGACCGGTCGTCATAGTTTGCGCTACGGTTCGGTCATGGTTCGCCGCACCGACACGCGGCAGCGGATGCTCGACACCGCCGCCGACCTGTTCCAGACCCAGGGTTACCACGCCACCGGCCTGACCCAGCTGACCACGGCCGGCGGCGCCCCGAAGGGGTCGCTCTACTTCCACTTCCCCGGCGGCAAGGAGCAGCTCGCCACCGAAGCCGTCCGGCTGTCGAGCGAGCGCACCGGCGCTCTCCTCGAAGCCATCCTGGACGACGCTCCCGACCCCGCGACCGGGATCGACCGCGCGGTCGACGCGCTCGCGGGTTTCCTCACCGGATCGGACTTCCAACGGGGGTGCCCGCTCGCGACGGTCGCGCTGGACGCCGCCGCGGCGAGCGAGCCGATCCGCGAAGCCTGCGCCGACGGGTACTCGTCGTGGCACACGATCTTCACGGATTACCTGGCCGGACAAGGACTTTCGGCCGAGCGCGCCGACGAGATCGCCACCATCGTGCTCGCCACCATCGAAGGCGGGCTGCTGCTGGCGCGCACCCGCCGCGACCTCGCGCCGCTGCGCGCGGTCGCCACCCACCTGCACACCACCCTCGACCGGGAGTTCGCCTGATGCGTGTCCACCACCTGAACTGCGGCACCCTGCGCCCGCTGGGCGGCAAGCTGATCGACGGCCGGCCGGGCCTGTTCCGGCGCGCCACGATGGTCTGCCACTGCCTGCTGCTCGAAACCGACACCGGTCTCGTGCTCGTCGAGACGGGCATGGGCACCCCGGCCGCGGTCGACCGCACCGCCTGGCTCGGCGCCGGGTTCGTCCGCCAGTCCAACCCCGTCCCGGACCCGGCGCAGACGGCGATCGCGCAGATCCGCGCGCTGGGCTTCGACCCCACCGACGTCCGGGACATCGTGCTGACCCACCTCGACCTCGACCACGCGGGCGGGCTGATCGACTTCCCGTGGGCACGCGTGCACGTCTACGCCGAAGAGCTGCGGGCGTTCACCGAGCCGCACGACGCCGCCGAACGCGGCCGCTACCGCCGGATCCAGTTCGCTCATGGTCCACAGTGGACGTCCTATGCGGACAGCGGCGAACCGTGGTTCGGCTTCGGCGCCGTCCGGCAGCTCGACGGCCTGCCGCCGGAGATCCTGCTGGTCCCGCTGTCGGGGCACACGCGCGGGCACGCCGGGGTCGCCGTCGACACCGGACACGGCTGGCTGCTCAACGCCGGCGACTCGTACTTCTTCCACGGGCAGGTCGATCCCACCGCCCCGCACTGCCCGCCGGGCCTGAAGTGGTTCGAGGGGCACATGGAGACGGTGCCGCGCGCCCGGCTGGACAATCACCGCCGCCTGCGTCAGCTTGTTCAGGAGCACGGCGCGGAGGTCACCGTCTTCGCCGCGCACGACGAGACCGAATTCCTCCGGCTGAGCACCAGGAGCAGCGTATGAAGGTGCACCACCTGAACTGCGGATCGATGCGCCCGGCGGGTGGCAAGCTGCTCGACGGGGAGCCCGGCCTGCTGCGGCGGGCGGAGCTGGTCGCCCACTGCCTGCTGATCGAGACCGGCGACGGCCTGGTGCTGGTCGACACCGGGTTCGGCAGCGAAGGCGTGGCCCGCCCGGGCGAGTGGCTCGGCCGGCCGTTCATGGCGATGGTCGGCGCCAAGCCCGTGGCCGCCGAGACGGCGGTCGCGCAGATCAAGGCCCTCGGCCTCGACCCGGCGGACGTCCGCCACATCGTGATGACCCACCTCGACGTCGACCACGCGGGCGGCCTCGCCGACTTCCCCAACGCCGTCGTGCACGTCCGCGCCGAGGAGCACCGGGCGGCGACGTCCCCGGCGAACGCGGCGGAGAAGAACCGCTACCGCGCGGCGCAGTTCGCGCACCGCCCACTGTGGAGCACGTACGACGAGACGGGCGAGCCGTGGTTCGGCTTCGAAGCGGTCCGGTCGTTGAAGGGCCTGCCGGAGGAGATCCTGCTGGTCCCGCTCACGGGACACACGCGCGGCCACACGGGCGTGGCCGTCGACACCGGCGACGGCTGGCTCCTGCACGCCGGCGACGCCTACTTCTTCCACGGGCAGCTGAACCCGGTGGCCCCGCACTGCCCACCGGGCCTGACGGCGTTCCAGAACATCGTCCAGACGCTGCGCGGGCCGAGGCTGGAGAACCTGGCGCGGCTGCACGAGCTGGCGCGGACCCACCAGGACGAGGTCACGGTGTTTTCGGCGCACAGCCCGATCGAGCTGGCCGCGCTGCGCCGGTGATCCGGCCGGCGTGCGGGGTCGGCCGGCCCCGCACCCGGCCGCCGGAACCGGCGGAAACGACAGCTCGTGGGCGGCTTGATCAGCCGGCGCGAGCGGCAGCTCGTCGGGCGGCTTGATCAGCCGGCGCGAGCGGCAGCTCGTCGGGCGGCTTGATCAGCCGGCGCGAGCGGCAGCTCGTCGTCCGGGCTTGATCAGCTCGCCGCGAGGGCCTGCTTGACGAGCGGCGCGATCTGCTCCGGCGTCATCTTCGCCGGGCCGGAGTAGTTGATCAGGACCGGCGTGCCCGCCACCAGTTCGGCCGAGACGAGGGTCGCCGCCTTCTGGTCGTCGACGTAGTAGACCGCGCCGTCCGGGAAGCCCGGGACGTCCTGCGCGCCCGGTTTCGCCTTCTTGATCGACGCGAGCATCTCGGCGGGCTTGCCCTGCTTGCCCTCGTAGCGGGTCACCGCGAGCGCGCCCGCGGCCGTGCCGTCGTGCCGGTACTCGCAGGTGCGCGCCTTGCCGCCGCTGGCCGCGTTGTCCTGGACCGGGCCCGGGACCGCTGTGAGGTTGTCGAGGAACAGCGCCTTCGACACGGCCTCCGCGGGCAGCAGCTTGCACGGGTCGAGCGACCCGGCGACGGCGTTCGTACTCGGCGCCGGCTTCGGCTTCGGGGCCGCGGAGGACGAAGGGGCCTTCGACGGTTCGTCCCCGGAGGAGCAGGCGGTCAACGCGGCTAAAGCGACAAAAGCGACAACAAGGGTACGCATGTTCGCACCCTAACCCGATCGGCTTACGTCGTCGGCGCCCGGTATCGCCAGAAGGCCGGGAGCAAGAACATCGACGCGCAGACCAGCACGATGACCAGCAGGCCGCCGGCGCTCGCCGCGACCGTGGTGCCGAACGCGGCGGCGCCCCAGCCGTGCGTGAGGTCGGCGATGCGCGGACCTCCGGCGACGACGACCGTGAAGACACCCTGGAGCCGGCCGCGCATCTCGTCGGTGGTCGCGACCTGCAGGATCGCCATCCGGTAGACGGCGCTGACCATGTCCGCGGCGCCGGCCAGCGCCATGAAGACGACGGCGAGCCACAGCGAGTGCGCGAGCCCGAACGCGGCCACGGCGGCACCCCACGCGCAGATCGCGACGACGACCGCGACACCCTGGCGGTGGATGCGCGTCAGCCAGCCGGAGAAGAGCCCGATCAGCATCGCCCCCAGCGGCAGGGCGGCGTAGAGCCAGCCGAGGGCGGGGCCGCCGCCGGGCGGGTCGCCGAAGGTCCGCTCGGCCATCTCCGGGATCAGCGCCCGCGGCATCCCGAAGACCATGGCGATGATGTCGGCGACGAAGGAGGCCAGCAGGATCTTCTGCCCGGCCAGGTACCGGAAGCCGTCGACGACGTCCCGGAGCCCGGCGCGGCGCGAAAGGCCGTTGAGCGGCGGGATCGACGGCAGCCGCCAGACGGCGAGGAGGGTGATCGTCAGGGCGACGACGTCGATCAGGTAGAGGGTGGACAGGCCGAGGACGGGGATCAGCGCACCGGCGAGCAGCGGCCCGAAGACGGCACCGAAGGTGGACATGGTGCTGTTGAGGGCGTTCGCAGACGGCAGCAGTTCGGCGGGCACGAGCCGCGCGACGACGGCACCGCGGGTGGGCATGTTGATCGCGAAGAACGCCTGGTTGACCGCGAGCAGGCCGAGCACGAGCCAGACGGAGCCGAAGTTCGCGAAAGCTTGCAGCCAGAGGAGGGCGGAGGTGATCGCGACGCCGACGTTGGTGACGAAGAGCAGCTTCCGCCGATCGACGGCATCGGCGACGGCGCCGCCCCAGAGCCCGAAGATCAGCAGGGGAACGAGGGCGACGAGCCCCGTGAGGCCGACGTAGGCGGAGGACCCGGTGAGGTCGAAGACCTGCTTGGGCACGGCGACGGCGGTCAGCTGGGTCCCGACGGCGGTGACCACAGTGGACAGCCAGAGCCGCCGGAAGGCCGGGATCTTGAGCGGCCGCGTGTCGACGATGATGCGTCCGAGGACCTTGCGCAAGCCCGAGCGGGGCGGCAGGGTCCCCGGTTCACCAGTCACGACACATCAGCTTAGCCGGGCTAACTATCTCGAGTCGCGTGATTTATGTCGCCCGGCGAACCAGCGCCCCAATGTGGCCTTGGTTGCGCTCAACGCACCCAATGTGGCCTTCGGTGCGTTGAACGCACCGAAGGCCACATTGGGGCGCTTGGGCTCACGGCGCCACGCGCTCGATGTTCCAGCCGTCGTCGTTGCGGACGTACCGCAGCCGGTCGTGCATGCGGTCTTCGCGGCCCTGCCAGAACTCCACCAGGTCCGGGCGGATCCGCCAGCCGCCCCAGTGGGGCGGGGCCGGGATCTGCTCGACGTCGGCGAACCGCCGCTCGATTCCGTGCAGCGCGTTCTCCAGCGCCCGGCGGCCGTCCACCACGCGGGACTGCGGGGACGCCCACGCGCCCAGCTGCGAGCCGCGGGGACGCTGGGCCCAGTACTCCGCCGTCTCCTTGACGCCGACCTTCTCGACCTCGCCGCGGACGTGGACCTGGCGGTGGAGCGCGTACCAGGGGAACGTCACCGACGCGTACCGCGTCGCCGTCAGGTCGTGGCTCTTCGAGGACGTGTAGTTCGTGTAGAACACCACGCCGCGGTCGTCGAGGCCCTTGCACAACACCGTCCGGGACGATGGGCGGCCTTCGGCGTCCGCCGTCGCCAGCACCATCGCGTTCGGTTCGGCGATGCCGGCGGCGACGGCCTGGTTCAGCCAGCCCTGCAGCTGGTCCGTCCAGGTGGCCGCCAGCGCGGATTCGTCGAACGCCGCGCCGTCGTAGGCGACGCGCATTCCCGGCAGGCGCACTACGGCGTCTTCCACCTGGTCCTCGATCTCCGGCATCATCGCCAAACCTCCGTACCCGGTCGGGGCAGCTGTCACTTCGGCTCCTGCGCACGTTAGGGCCTCACGAGCGGCAGCGGAACCCACTGAACGGTGACACCCGCCACCTCGTCCGCGCCACCTGCTCGTAACCGCATGACAACAAGCCGTAACCCCTGCGTTACCCGCCGGACCAGGATCGATACAGCACGCACCTACCTTCGGCCCGTTCCCCACCACCCCGGAGGCAGGTATGACCGAGACCCTGTCCAGCGCCGAAGAAGCCGAAGAAGGCGCCACGCCGAAACGCCAGTACGCACCGCTCGCGGCGAACGAGAACCGCGAGGACTACTCACTGCGCTTCGCCGCCCATTCGTTCCGGAAATGGTCCCCGTTCGTCGTCGCGACGACGGCACTGGGCGGCATCGCCTACCTCGCCGACTTCGCGATCGGCGCCAGCATCGTGCTCTCCTACGGCTTCACCTCCGGCGTCCTGGCCATCCTCGCCGCGGCCGTCGTCATCTTCGTGACCGGCGTGCCCATCGCGGCCGCCTGCGCGAAGTCCGGAGTGGACATGGACCTGCTGACCCGCGGAGCCGGCTTCGGCTACTTCGGGTCGACGCTGACGTCGCTGGTGTACGCGAGCTTCACCGTCATCTTCTTCTCGCTCGAAGGCTCGATCATGGGCCAGGCGTTCGAGCTCGCCCTCGGCATCCCGCTGCCCATCGGCTACCTGCTGGCGACGCTCATCGTGCTGCCCTTCGCCCTCTACGGCATGGGCGCGGTGGCGAAGATGCAGACCTGGACGCAGCCGCTGTGGCTCGCCGGGCTGGTGCTGCCGTTCGTCGTCGTGCTGGTCCGGGAGCCCGGCAAGTTCGCCGAGTTCGCGCACTTCGGCGGCACCGAGGGCACCGGCTCCGGGTTCTCCGCGATCGGGTTCGGGCTCGGCATGGGCGTCGCGCTGTCGCTGATCGGGCAGATCGGCGAACAGGCCGACTACCTGCGGTTCATGCCCGAAAAGACCGTGGAGAACAAGCGGTCGTGGTGGGCCGCGGTGCTCGCCGCCGGACCCGGCTGGGTGATCCTCGGGGCCGCGAAGCAGATCGGCGGCGCGCTGCTGGCGTTCCTCGCCCTCGGTGTCGTCGGGAAGACGCACGCGCTCGAGCCGATCGCGCCCTACCTGGAAGCGGTGAAACCCGCACTCGGGCCGGTGGCGCTGACGTTCGCCGCGCTGTTCGTCGTCGTCTCGCAGATCAAGATCAACACGACGAACGCCTACTCCGGCTCGCTGTCGTTCGCGAACTTCTTCTCCCGCGTGCTGCACAAGCACCCCGGCCGGGTCTGGTACGTGCTGGTCAACTGCGGGATCGCGCTCGCGCTGATGGAGTTCGGCGCGTTCGGCTTCCTGAACAAGATCCTCGGCTTCTACTCGAACGTCGCCATCGCGTGGATCGGCGCCGTCTGCGCCGACCTGGTGATCGCCAAGCCGCTGGGCCTCTCGCCGCGCTACATCGAGTTCAAGCGGGCCTACCTGCACAAGATCAACCCGGTCGGGTTCGGCTCGATGGTGGTCGCGTCGGCGGTGTCGATCACCGCGTACTTCGGCGCGTTCGGGCCGTTCCTGGCCGCGTTCAGCCCGCTGCTCGCGCTGGTCATCGCGGTCGTGCTGGTGCCGGTGCTGGCGGTGGCGACCCGCGGCAAGTACTACCTGGCCCGGCCGAACACGGTCGCCGGCCCGGACGTCGACGTCGATCTGCGTGCCACGCACACCTGCTCGGTCTGCGGCGATCCGTACGAACTGCCGGACGTCGCCGACTGCGCGAAGCAGGACGGCCCGATCTGCTCGCTCTGCTGCACGCTCGACAACACCTGCCACGACGTGTGCCAGACGACCGGCCCGGTCGCGCTCGGCCTGCCGACGGCTCGCACGACGTAACGTCCATGAAGGCCCTTTCCCGGCCTCGACGGCCGGGAAAGGGCCTTCACGTTCGCCGGGCTCCCCCCTGCTCCCCCACCCGGCTCGACTGTTCCACGCCGGAGAGTGCGCCCGGGTTGCCGGGGATTTCCAAGATCTTTACGGGGCGCATGATGGCCGCCAGCATCAGCGCGCGCAGCTCCGCGCCGACGTCCTCCACCGGCAGTGGCGGCTCGTGCGCCTGCCACTCGCGCAGCAGCCCGGTGGCCGCGCCGACCAGGGCGATCGCCGTCAGCCGGTAGTCGCGGTCGGGCGCGGCGCCGTGCTCGGCCGCGTGCCGCGCCTCCGTCTCGATGAAGGTCGCCCAGCGGTCGACCCACACCTGGTGCTGCTCCTCGAGCTCCGCGCTGACGCCGACGGCTTCGACGTAGTTGAGCCTCGGGAGCCGGGGGTCCACGGTGACCGTGTCGATGAAGACGTCGAGCAGCGTGGCGATCCGGGTCATGGCGTCGGCCTCGGCGACCTTGTCGAGCGCGGCGGTGACGTGCTCCAGCGCCAGGCTGTTGATCCGGTCGTGGAGGGTGCGCAGCACGTCCTCCTTGCCGGTGAACTCCTCGTAGAAGTTCCGCGTCGACACGCCCGCGCGAGCGCAGACCTCGGTGATCTTCGTCTGCCGGAAGCCGGTGCTGGTGAACAGTTCGAGGCCGGCCGTGAGCAGCCGCTCGCGGCGGTCGGCGCGACGTTGTTCGGGTGCGACGCCGCCGTACGTGCGAGCCAACGGGTGTCTCCTCCTTCTGAGGGATTGCCGGATCCTACCGGGCTGGCTAAATTGTGAAAACCTTGATTACCAAACACCGGAGGCAACGATGCTTCGTCGGTTACTGGTCGCCGTCGCGCTCCTGTTCGTGACAGCCGCCCCCTCGGCGCACGCGGACCCGGGCGTTCTCCTCGAACAGCGGCCGACGACGGTGTTCGTCGGTCCGTTCCCGGCGCCCGTCAAGGCCTGGCACCTCGTCTACCGCTCCACCTCGGCGACCGGCGAACCGAACGCCGTCTCCGGCACGCTGCTGGTCCCGCCGACGCCGTGGACGCGCGGCGGCCCGCGACCCCTGATCACGTACGCGGTGGGCACGCACGGCCTCGGCGACCAGTGCGCGCCCTCGAACCTCCTGGCCCACGGCATCGAGAACGAAAGCGCGCTGCTGGCGCAGGCGTTGACGCAGGGCTGGGCCGTTGTCGTCACCGACTACGAAGGGCTCGGCACGCCGGGACCGCACACGTACGCGGTCGGGCAGTCCGAAGGCCGGGCGGTGCTCGACGCGGCGCGGGCCGCCTCCCGGGTGACCGGCGCGGGACTGTCCCCGGCCGGCCCGGTGGGCGTGTTCGGCTACTCGCAGGGCGGCCAGGCCGCGGCGTGGGCGGCCGAACTGCAGGCCACGTACGCGCCTTCGCTGAACGTGGTCGGAGTCGCGGCGGGTGGGGTTCCGGCGGACCTGAACGCGGTGTTCGCCTCCAACGACGGCGGCGCGGCGTTCGGCCTGGTCCTCGGCGCGGCCACCGGCTTCGCGGCGGCGTACCCCGACGTGCCGTTCGCCTCGATCCTCAACGACCGCGGCCGCGAGGCGGTGGCCCGGGTGTCGAAGGCGTGCACGATCGAGCTCGGGGCGGCGGCACCGTTCGCGCACCTGCGGGACTTCGTCACGGTGCCGGACCCGATCCACGACCCGCACTGGCAGGCCCGGCTGGCGGAGAACTACCTGGGCACGACCGCGCCGAAGCCGCCGGTGTACCTGTACCACGGGACGCTGGACGAGCTGATCCCGTTCAGCGTCGGAACGGCGTTGCGCGACCGCTGGCAGTCCCTGGGCGCGGCGGTGACGTGGCAGGAGTTCCCGCTGCTGGAACACATCGGCGGCGTCTCGATCGGCGGCCCGGTGGCGATGACCTGGCTGGGCACGAAGTTCTGACACCGCTGGGCGGCGCAGGGGGCCGCCCGCGGTCGCGGAAAAGCCGTGAAGGCCACCTTGCGGGGCTCCCGCAAGGTGGCCTTCACGGACTCGGGCACCCGAAACCGTCGGTCCCTCCCGGTAGCGTGGAAAACGGGGGCTGCTCAGAACGCCTCGGCTCCCGCCTCCGCCAGCCCCTTCATCGCCGTGACGGCGTCCGGAGCCAGTGAAGTCACCAGCGAGCCACCGGCGGCGAGCGGGCTCCGCGACCACCACTCACCCGAAGCCGCCGGCTCTTCCGGACCGCCGACCACCAGGTCCGTGGCCAGCACCCGGCGCCCCGCCAGCACGGCCAGGCTCCCGTCCAACCCCGCATCCCCCACCGAAAGCGTCTGGCGCAGCACCGGCACCGAACCCCGCGTGACCGAGAGCGAAGTCGTCAGCGAACCCGGCCTTTCCCCGGCCCGCCCCAGCACCAGCACCTCCCGCGTGTGCAAATACGCGTCGGGAGCCAGCGAAGCGCGGAAAACCGCTCGGTGTCGGGCCCGCGCCGTGATCACCGTGGGCTCGGGCAGGTACTCCAGTGACCCACCCGGCTCGACCACGACATCCACAGTGGACAACGATTCCTCGCCGTGCAGGCCGGGCAAAGCCAGCGTCGCCGCGACGCCGGAAAGGCGCAGCGACGCCCCCGGCCCCACCCGCACCGTCAGCAGCAGGTCATCGCCGCCCAGCGGGGAAGTCGCCGAGTTGACCAGGTGCACCACCGCCGTCGCCCCGGACCGCCGGCGCGGGAACAGCGTCAGCGGCGCCATCGAACGCAGCTCGCGCAACACCGTGCGCGAGCCGTCGAAGCACGCGGTCAACCGGGCGTGGGCCTTCACAGCAGGGAACGGACCCAGCCGGCCACGTCGGGCGCGTCCGGAGTGTCCACAAGCGACTGCGTGATCACCGGCAGCGAGCCACGCATGCGGTGCGCGTCCGACGTCATCACGGCCATGTCCGCGCCGACCAGGTGGGCGATGTCGATCTTGTTGATCACCAGCAGGTCCGCCGTCGTGACGCCGGGGCCGCCCTTGCGCGGCACCTTGTCGCCGCCCGCCACGTCCACCACGAAGATCTGGCTGTCCGCCAGGCCGCGGCTGAACACCGCCGTGAGGTTGTCACCGCCGCTCTCGATGATGACCAGGTCCAGGTCCGGGAACTTCTCCTCGAGCCGTTCGACGGCGTCGAGGTTCGCGGTGATGTCGTCGCGGATCGCGGTGTGCGGGCAGGCACCGGTCTGCACCGCCTCGATCCGTTCCGGGTCCAGCACTCCCGCGCGGCGCAGGAAGTCCGCGTCCTCGGTCGTGTAGATGTCGTTCGTGACGACGGCGAGGTTGATTTCGTCACCCAGCGCGCGGCAGAGCGCCGCGGTGAGCGCCGTCTTGCCCGAGCCGACCGGGCCGCCGATGCCGATCCGGTACGCGCGGCCCGCGGTGGGCGCCGCGTCGTAGTGGTCGGGTTCGGCGGCCGTCGGGTCGAAGTTGACCTCGTGGAAGTGCCCGTGGCCGTGGCCTTCAGCTGGCAAAGAGACGCACCTCTTCCTGGTGGTGCCGGGCGTGCGCCTCGGCGAACAGATCCAACGCGGGCGACCCCGGCGACGGCAGTGACGCCGGGTCGTCGCCCGCCACCGCGGCCGCGTCCGAACAAACCGAACGCAGATCCAGCCGCGCGACCACAGCATTGACCGCGAAGGGGTCCAGCCCCAGCAACCGCACCGCGGCACTGGCCGGCCCGCTGACCGACAGGTACGCGGCCGCCATCGCCGCGTCCTCCGGCGACCCACCCGCGACGCCGGACAGCGCGCCCAGCACGATCGGATGGTGGGGCCGTGGCGTCTCGGCCAGCAGCGAAGCCAAGACGGGAGAAGGCCAAGCGATCCGCCCGGCCCGCGCGGTTCCCCGGCCCTGGGCCCGCGACGCCTCCCGCTGAGCGAGCGACGGCGTCCGCGCGTCCAGCTCGGCGTCCAACCGCGACCAATGTCCAGGTGGGACAGATCGCGCGGCCGCGTGCGCCGAAGCGGCGGCGAAAACGGCCGCCAGGAATCCCGCCGTCCGCAACCGTCCGGAAAGGAATCCCGGCAGGTCGCGAACCGACGTCATCAGGCGGCGGGAAACTACTTCCTCCAGCCCGCCACTGTGGACGTGCCCGCCGCCGGGGAAGCGGGAGTCCGCGAGGATCAGCGCCGAGAGGTCCATCAGAAGAGGAAGTACCTTTGCGCCATCGGCAGCTCCGTCACCGGCTGCGGTTCGACCAGCTCGCCGTCGACGTGCACCGCGAAGCTGTCCGGCTCGACGCGGACGTCCGGCGTCGTGTCGTTGAGCACCATGTCCGCCTTCGTACGCGCGCGCGTGTTCGACACCGCGACCAGCGGCCGGGTGATGCCGAAGGTCTCACGCAAGCCACTGTCCAAAGCAGACGGTGCGACGAAGTGCAGGCTCAGCGCCGCCCCGATGTTCGCCCCGAACATGGGGCGGGCCATGACCGGCTGCGGCGTCGGGATGGACGCGTTCGCGTCGCCCATCGCCGCCCAGGCCGGGAAGCCACCCTTGAGCACCACGTGCGGGCGGACGCCGAAGAACTTCGGCTCCCACAGCACCAGGTCCGCGAGCTTGCCGACCTCGACCGAGCCGATCTCGGTCTCCATGCCGTGCGCGATGGCCGGGTTGATCGTGTATTTGGCGACATAGCGACGCGCGCGCAGGTTGTCGGCCGCGCCGTCGCCCGGCAGCGCGCCGCGACGGCGTTTCATCACGTGCGCGGTCTGCCAGGTCCGGATGATCACCTCGCCGATCCGGCCCATCGCCTGCGAGTCCGAGCTCATCATCGAGATCGCGCCCATGTCGTGCAGCACGTCCTCGGCGGCGATCGTGGTCGGCCGGATCCGGCTCTCGGCGAAGGCGAGGTCCTCGGGCACCGACGGGTTGAGGTGGTGGCAGACCACCAGCATGTCGAGGTGCTCGTCGAGGGTGTTGGCCGTGTGCGGGCGGGTCGGGTTGGTCGACGACGGCAGCACGTTCGGCAGCGAGACGACCTGGATGATGTCCGGCGCGTGCCCGCCGCCGGCCCCTTCGGTGTGGTACGCGTTGATCGAGCGGCCGCCGATGGCGTCCACAGTGGATTCCAGGAAGCCGGCCTCGTTCAGCGTGTCCGTGTGGATGGCCACCTGGACGCCGGCTTCGTCGGCGACCGTCAGGCAGGCGTCGATCGCCGCCGGGGTGGTGCCCCAGTCCTCGTGGAGCTTGAACCCGCCCGCGCCCGCCGCCAGCTGCTCGCGCAGCGCCTCGTGCCGGACGGTGTTCCCCTTGCCCAGCAACAGGACGTTCACCGGGTAACCGTCCATGGCGGACAGCATCCGGCCGAGGTTCCACGCGCCGGGCGTGACGGTCGTGGCCTTGGTGCCCTCGTTCGGGCCGGTGCCGCCACCGACCAAAGTGGTCAGCCCGGCGGCCAGCGCGGTGTCGACCAGCTGCGGGCAGATGAAGTGGACGTGGCAGTCGATCCCGCCCGCGGTGAGGATCTTGCCGTTGCCGGACAGCACCTCGGTGGACGGCCCGATGACCAGCGCCGGGTCGACACCGTCCATCGTGTCCGGGTTGCCGGCCTTGCCGATGCCGACGATCCGGCCGTCGCGCACGCCGACGTCGGCCTTGACGACGCCCCAGTGGTCGAGGATCACCGCGCCGGTGATGATCAGGTCGGGCGCGCCCTCGGCCCGGGTCGCCATCCCCTGGCCCATGGACTCGCGGATGACCTTGCCGCCGCCGAAGAGCACCTCGTCGCCGGAGCCACCGGGGCCCATCGAGCGGTCTTCGGTGACCTCGATCAGCAGGTCGGTGTCGGCCAGCCGGATCCGGTCGCCGGTGGTCGGGCCGAACAGCTCGGCGTAGCGCTCGCGGTCGATCTGCGGCATCAGAAGTCCCCCGAAAATTCGGACCGCAGCCCGGGGACGCGGCGCGCCCCGGCCAGGGGAACGAGATCGACTTCCCGTTCCACCCCGGGTTCGAACCGCACCGACGTCCCGGCGGGCACGTCGAGCCGGTGGCCGCGGGCGGCGTCGCGGTCGAACTCGAGGCCCGGGTTCACGGCCGCGAAGTGGTAGTGCGAGCCGATCTGCACCGGCCGGTCGCCGAGGTTCCGCACCAGCAGCCGGACGCGCGCGCGGCCGGGGTTCAACTCGACCGGCTCGTCGCCGGGAATGATCTCGCCAGGGCGCATGCAGCTGCTGCCTTTCACACGATCGGGTCGTGCACGGTGACGAGCTTCGTGCCGTCCGGGAACGTGGCCTCGACCTGCACGGAGTCGACCATTTCGGGCACGCCGTCCAGCACCTGCGCACGGGAGAGCACGCTCCGGCCGCTGGCCACCAGGTCACTGACCGTGCGGCCGTCGCGGGCGCCTTCGAGGACGTGGTCGGTGATGAGCGCGACCGCCTCGGGGTAGTTGAGCCGGACGCCGCGGTCCAGCCGCTTCCGCGCGACGTCGGCCGCCACGTGGATGAGCAGCTTGTCGCGCTCCTGCGGGCTGAGGTGCATCCGCTAGGTCTATCACCCGAAACGCGGCAGCGCCTGGTTCGGAAACACAGGATTTACCTGGGCTTCGTCACACTCCGTGGCGAGAAATTCTCCGGTCCGCGAGGTTCGGTGACTGAATCGTTCTCGTAATCGTGACCGAAACCACCACATCTTTCGATTGCCAGTGGCCGGTCAAGAGAGCAAGGTCTATCCATCCGTGCGATGTGGCGCGCGTTCAGTGCGCTTCCTCCCAACCGCGCGACCAGCACCAACCAGCCGGGGAAAAAGCGCACCGAAAGGTTCCGCGAAACAGTGACTACCTCCACGATCAGCAAGCCACAGCCGTCCGGCCAACCCGACGACGGCTTCCGACCGGGCCTGGAAGGCGTCGTCGCCTTCCACACCGAAATCGCCGAACCCGACCGGGACGGCGGTGCCCTGCGCTACCGCGGCGTCGACATCGAAGACCTCGCCGGCAAGGTGACCTTCGGCGACGTCTGGGGCCTCCTCGTGGACGGCCGGTTCGGTCACGGCCTGCCGCCGGCCGAGCCGTTCCCGCTGCCGGTGCACACCGGTGACGTCCGGGTGGACGTCCAGGCCGCACTGGCCATGCTCGCCCCGATCTGGGGGTACCGCCCGCTGCTCGACATCACCGACGAAGAGGCCCGCGAGCAGCTGGCCCGCGCCTCGGTGATGGCGCTGTCCTACGTCGCCCAGTCGGCGCGCGGCATCGGCCAGCCCGCGGTGCCGCAGACCCGCGTCGACGAGGCCCACTCCATCACCGAGCGGTTCCTGATCCGCTGGCGCGGCGAGCCGGACCCGGCGCACGTCAAGGCCCTGGACGCCTACTGGGTGTCGGCCGCCGAGCACGGCCTCAACGCCTCGACCTTCACCGCCCGCGTCATCGCGTCCACCGGCGCGGACGTGGCGGCGGCGATGTCCGGCGCCATCGGCGCGATGTCGGGCCCGCTGCACGGCGGCGCCCCGGCGCGCGTGCTGCCGATGATCGAAGAGGTCGAGCGCACCGGCGACCCCGCGGGCCTGGTCAAGGGCATCCTCGACCGCAAGGAACGCCTGATGGGCTTCGGCCACCGCGTCTACCGCGCCGAGGACCCGCGGGCGCGCGTGCTGCGCCGGACCTGCCGCGAGCTCGACGCGACCCGCTACGAGGCGGCCGCCGCGCTGGAGCAGGCGGCGCTGAAGGAGCTGCGCGAGCGGCGTCCGGATCACCCGATCGAGACCAACGTCGAGTTCTGGGCCGCGGTCATCCTGGACTTCGCGCAGGTCCCGCCGCACATGATGCCCGCGATGTTCAGCTCGGCCCGCACCGCCGGCTGGGCCGCGCACATCCTGGAGCAGAAGCGGACCGGGCGCCTGGTGCGGCCGTCGGCCAAGTACGTCGGCCCGGCGCCGCGCACCCCCGAGGACGTCGAGGGCTGGGAGCTCGTCACCAAGCACTGACGCTCGTTCACGAACCGGCCGGTGCCTCCGCGGCGCCGGCCGGTTCGTGCTTCGCGGTGGCTTCGAGCATGGCCGTGAGCTGGTCGACCAGCCAGGTGTCGAGGGCTTCGCGCGCGACGCTGCGTTCCTGCAGCCAGCTCAGCAGCGCGCCCTCGACGACGGCCGTCCAGCAGCGCAGGGTCAGCGAAAGCAGCGGCGAAGGAGCTTCGACGCCGAGGGCGTCCAGGATCAGGGCCACCGCGCGGTTGCGGACCTCGTCGATCGCCGCGTCCGTCTCGGACGTCGCGATCACCGAACCGCTGCGCAGCAGGGCGATGTACCCCGCGCGGTAGTGGTCGGCGACGTCGATCAGGCCGCGGACGGCCGCGCGCAGCCGCACCTCCGGCGGGCCCTCTTCGAGCCCGGCCAAGCCGTCGATCAGCCCGTCGGTGACCGTGCGCAGGGCCTCGACCTGCAGGTCGCGCAGGCTCGAGAAGTACCGGTAGAACAACGGCCGCGAAACCTCGGCGCGCGCGACGATGTCGTCGACGGTGACCAGTTCGGGCGCGCGCGAGCCGAACAGGTCCAGCGCGGCGCGGATCAGGTCGTCGCGGCGGGCCTGCGGCGACATCCGCCGCGGCCGGCTCACGGCGTCAGGTCCAGCTTCGCGGCTTTGCGGAGCAGGCCGGGCGTCAGTCGCGAAAGGACCAACGCGGCCTTCGCCTCCGGAGTGGACGGGGCGATCGCGAGGTCCTTTTCCACGGCACGCAGGATGTCCCGCGCGACGCCCTCGGGACCGAACCCGCGGCGCGCGTACAGCTTCGAGCTTTCCTTCCGACGCCGGCGTTGCTCCTCTTCGGACACCCCGACGAACGTCGTCGTGCCGGTGATGTTCGTCTTGACGATGCCCGGGCACACCGCCGTGACGCCGATGTGGTGCGCGGCCAGCTCGGCCCGCAGGCAGACGCTCAGCGTCAGCACGGCGGACTTCGTCGTCGCGTAGGCGGAGAGGATCTTCGACGGCAGATAGGCGGCCGCCGAAGCGAGGTTGACGATCTGGCCGCCTTCGGCGCGCTCGGCGAGCATCGGCGCGAACGCGCGGCAACCGTGGATCACGCCCCAGAGGTTGACGTCGATGACGCGCTCCCAGTCCTCGACCGACGTGTCGAGGAACGGCCCGGACATCCCGATCCCGGCGTTGTTCACCACGATGTCGGGCACCCCGTGCTCGGCGCGGACCCGCTCGGCGAAGCGGTGCACGGCGTCGCCGTCCGCGGAGTCCACTGTGTACTCGGCGAGACCGTGCTCTCCCAGCATTTTCCGGGTTTCCCCGGCACTGGCCGCGTCGATGTCGGTGATGACGACGTCGGCGCCCTGGCCGGCGAACGCCAGCGCGGTGGCGCGGCCGATCCCGCTGCCCGCCCCGGTGACGACGACGAGCTTGTGCGCGAAGGGCCCGGCGCCGACGCGGGCCCGGCGCAGCCCGCGGCTTTCGGTGCCGGTTTCGGCGTAGTCGATCAGCTCGGCGGCCGCCGCGGCCACCACGTCCGGGCGCGCCCTGGTCACCCAGTGCGTCCCGACGATCCGGCGGATCCGCAGGTCGGGCACCCAGCGGGTGACCTCGGTCTGCAACGGCGTCGTCACGTAGGCGTCACCGGTCGGCGCCAGCACCTGCACCGGGATGTCGGCGGGCCGGGGTGCGGGCCGGGACAGCCGGGTGAACATGTTGGCGCGGTAGAGCTGGAGACCGTGCAGGCCGTCGGCCTTCTCCGGAGGTGCCGCGTCCGGCTCCATGCGCTGGATCTGCTTGCCCAGCAAGCCGGTGCGCCACAGCAGGTCCGGGACGAACGGCACCTGGAACGCCAGGATGTACCACGAGTGCAGGAACTGGTTCAGCGCGTTCTTCAGCCGCTTCGGCGTCGGGCGGCGCAGCTGGGCGCGGAACCACGCGCCGGCGTGGTCGAGGCTCGGCCCGGAGAGGGACGTGTAGGAGGCGATCCGCCCGCGCAGGCCCTCCCCGGTGACGGCGTGCCAGGTCTGGATCGAGCCCCAGTCGTGGGCGACCAGGTGCACCTTGCCGGTGGGCTGCACCGCCTCGACGACGGCACGCAGGTCGTCGGCCAGCTGGTCCAGCCGGTAGGACGCGCGTCCCGGCGGCTTGTCCGACTGTCCGGCCCCGCGGACGTCGTAGGTGACGACGCGGTGTTTCGCGGTCAGCCCGGCGGCTACCCCGCTCCACATCGAGCTGTTGTCCGGGTAGCCGTGCACGAGCACGACCGTGGGCCCGTCGCTCCGGCCGTCGACGGTCACGGAGAGGCGGACACCGTCGCTGGCGGTCACCCACTTGTGAGACATTCTGTCATGTTAGACAAGTTGTCAATAGTGGGTTCACCCGCGCGGCGGTTCCGCGCGCGCGGATGTTCGGATTTTTGCCGCTATGACAGCGTTTTCGTGGTTCCACGGGAAACCAAGCGCCGTGTCCACCGATCGGTGGACAGCCGGATTCAGTCGGCCGTTGGTCGGATCCGGCGGCTCGGACGACCAAGCTTCGAGCATGACCACAGCAGTCAGCGTGCGCGGCCTGCGCAAGCAGTACCCCGGTCACCTCGCGGTGGCCGGGCTCGATCTGGAGATCGCCCAGGGCGAGGTGTTCTCCCTGCTCGGCCCGAACGGCGCCGGCAAGACCACGACCGTCGAGATCCTCGAAGGGCACCGGCGGCGGACGGCCGGCGAGGTCACCGTGCTCGGCGAGGATCCCGGCAAGGCCGGCCGCGCCTGGCGGGCCCGGCTCGGCATCGTCCTGCAGACGGCGACCGACGCCGCCGAGCTGAACGTCGCCGAGACCGTCCGGCACTTCGCGAAGTACTACCCCGACCCGCGCGACCCCGACGAGGTGATCGAAAAGGTCGGGCTCACCGAGAAGGCCGGGACGCGGATCAAGGCGCTCTCCGGCGGGCAGCGCCGCCGCGTCGACGTCGCGCTCGGCATCATCGGACGCCCCGAACTGCTCTTCCTCGACGAACCGACCACCGGCTTCGACCCCGAGGCGCGGCGGCAGTTCTGGGCGCTGATCAGCGACCTCGCCGCCGAGGGCACCACCATCCTGCTCACCACGCACTACCTCGACGAGGCCGAAGCACTCGCCGACCGCGTCGCGGTCATCGCGCGCGGCGAGATCGTCGCCCAGGACACGCCGCGGAACCTGGGCGGCCGGGCGGCCGCCGAGGCGACCGTGCGCTGGGTCGACGAACGCGGTGAGCACGTCGAACGGACCGCGTACCCGACCAAGCTCGTCACCGAGCTCTCTGCTGGGGGTAGGGAGCTCACCGGGCTGACCGTGACCAGGCCGAGCCTGGAGGACATCTACCTCGACCTGATCGGAGACCAGGCATGACGACGGCGGCATCCGGGGCTTCGCCCCAGGCCGGGGGCTCCGCCACCCGGAACCCCCGAAAAGCGAATGTGACATCCAGAGCCCTGCCCGGCCCGCTGGCCCTCGGGCTGGCTCGCGGCGGCACCGAGCTGCGGCAGTTCTTCCGGAACAAGGAACAGGTGGTCTTCACCTTCTCCCTGCCCGCGGTGCTGATGATCCTGCTCGGGTCCATTCTGGACGGTCCGACGGCGCTCGACGGCGTCACGTCCGGCCAGCTGCTGGCCGCCGGGATGATCGGCTCCGGCATCGTGTCGACGTCGTTCAACAGCATCGCGACCGGCGTCACGGCCGACCGGGAAACCGGGGCTCTCAAGCGCCTGCGCGGCACGCCGATGCCACCGGCGTCGTACTTCATCGGCAAGATGGCGCTGGTCGCGGTGTCCAGCCTGGCCCAGACGGTGCTGATGGCCGGGGTCGCCGTGCTGCTGTTCGGGCTGGAACTGCCGTCCGACCCGGCGAAGTGGCTGACGCTGCTGTGGGTGTTCGCGCTCGGCATCGTCTCGTGCACCCTGCTCGGGATCGCGGTCAGCTCGCTCGCGAGGTCCACGAACGGCGCGGTCGCCATCGTGCAGATGCTGTACCTGGTGCTGCAGTTCATCTCCGGGGTGTTCGTCTCGCCGATCACGCACCTGCCGAAAGTTATGGTGGACATCGCGTCGTTCTTCCCGCTGAAGTGGATCTGCCAGGGTTTCCGGTCGGTCTTCCTGCCGGACGGCGCCGTGAGGATGGAGATGGCCGGGACATGGGAACTGCCGCGGGTGGCGCTGGTGCTGGCGATCTGGTGCGTGGCGGGAGCGGTGCTGGCGCGGCTGACCTTCCGGTGGACCGACACGAAGTGAAGGACGCCTGGGACCGGTTCAACTGGCTCTGGGAGATCCTCTTCGCGGTGGCGTACCTGGCCACGACCGTGCTGGTGCTGCTGGACGAGGGCGATCCGGTGCGCACGGCGGTCGCGGTCGGGGCGCTGACCGCGCTGGCCCTGACCTACCTGCTGTGGGGCCGCCGGATCGTGCGCGACGACGGGCACCTGCGCCAGCGCTGGACCCTGGCGCTGGTGGTCGTGGCCCTGGTCGCGGTCGCGATGCTCGCCACCACGACGACCAGCTTCATCCTGTTCATGGTCTGCCCGCTCTTGTTCTCGACCCTCGAATTCCGCCCGGCCGCGGTGCTCACCACGGCGGCGATCCTGATGAGCCCGGCGTCGTCGATCGTGAACAACGGGCTGCGCGGCCCGACGCTGCACATCCTGCTGCCGATGACGGCGATCCTCGTCGTCTTCGGCGTGCTGTCGGGCAAGTTCATCCTGCACGTCGTCGAGGAGAGCCGGGGGCGGGCGGACCTGATCACGCGGCTCGAAGCGAGCCAGGCCGAGGTCGTCCGGCTCTCCCGGGAGGCGGGCACGGCGGCCGAGCGCGAACGGCTGGCGCGGGAGATCCACGACACCCTCGCGCAGGGGTTCACCAGCATCGTCACCCTCGCCCAGGCCATCGAGTCCGAATTGGACACCGACCCGGCCGCGGCCCGGCGGCACGCGGAGCTGGCCGCCCGCACCGCGCGCGACAACCTCACCGAGGCCCGCGCGATGGTCGCCGCGCTGGCCCCGGCGGACCTCGCGGCGGGCTCGCTCGTCGACGCCGTCCGGCGGCAGGCCGACCGGCTGGCCGAGGAGACGGGCGTACCCGTCGAGTACGAAGTGGACGACGCGCTGCCGCCGATCGGCATGGCGGGGGAAGTGGTCCTGCTGCGGGGCGCCCAGGAGGCGCTGAACAACGTGCGCCGGCACGCGGCCGCGTCGGCGGTGTCGGTGCGACTGTCCGCTGTGGACGGTTCGGTGCGGCTGTCGGTCCGCGATGACGGCGCCGGCTTCGACCCGGACCACGCCCCGGGTTTCGGGTTGCGCGGGATGCGGTCCCGGGCCGAGCAGGTCGGTGGCAGACTGAGTGTCCGGAGTGGCCCCAGCGGCACCGAACTCACCCTGGAGGTGCCGGCTTGATCCGCGTCATGCTCGTCGACGACCACCCCGTCGTCCGCGAAGGCCTCCGCGGCATGCTCGAGGCCGAGCCGGACCTCACGGTCGTCGGGGAAGCGGGTTCGGGCGACGAAGCCGTCGCGCTCGACCGGGTCGCCGTCCCCGACGTCGTGCTGATGGACCTGCGGATGCCCGGCCTCGACGGCGTCGGCGCGACCAAGCGGATCCTGCGTGAGCAGCCCGGGCGGCGGATCGTCGTGCTCACGACGTACGAGACGGACGCCGACATCCTGCGCGCGGTGGAGGCCGGCGCGTCGGGCTACCTGCTGAAGGACGCGTCCCGCGCGGAGCTGGCGAACGCGATCCGCGCGGCGGCGCGCGGAGAGACGGTGCTGGCGCCGTCGGTGGCGGGCAAGCTGGTCAACCGCGTCCGCAACCCGGAACCGCAGCCGCTGTCGGCCCGCGAGGTGGAGGTCCTCCGGCTGGTCGCGAAGGGCGGCACGAACGCCGACATCGGCCGCGCCCTGCACATCAGCGAGGCCACGGTGAAGACCCACCTGCTCCGCGTGTTCGGCAAGCTCGGCGTCTCGGACCGCACAGCCGCGGTCACCACGGCAATGGCCCGAAACCTCCTCGGCTGACCCGGCCGGCCGTGCTGGAACGGCCGACACACGTGATCAGCAAGCCGACACGCGTGACTAGCAAGCCGACACGCGTGATTGGCAAGTCGACACGGCCCCAGCCAGGACACCCGCCGTGTCGACCCTCCAATCACGCGAGTCGACCCTCTAATCACGCGAGTCGACCCTTCAATCACGCGTGTTGACCTCTCCCGCACGGGCCGGGGCCTGCTTCGGGAGGGGGAGCGCGGCAGAATGCCTCCATGCTTGCCTCGACCGAACTCGCCCTGCTCCGCCGGATCGCCCACGAGCAGGCCGGCTGCCGGGCTCCGTCGCTGGTCGCCGCCGTCGTGCGGGACGGGGAGATCGTCTGGTCCGGTGGCCGGGGGCGCGTCGGCGGTGAGACACCCGGTACCGACACCCAGTACCGGCTGGGCTCGATCACCAAGACCCTCGTCGCCACCGCCGTCATGCGGCTGCGTGACGAAGGCCTCGTCGACCTCAACGACCCGCTCGAAAAGCACGTCCCGGGCACGCCGTTCGGGGCCGCGACCGTCGCCCAGCTGCTGTCCCACACCTCCGGCCTGACGTCCGAATCGCCCGGCCAGTGGTGGGAGCGGACCCCGGGCGCCGACTGGGACGCGCTGGTCGGCAGCCTCGCCGAGGGCGCGACCAAGCACCGGCCGGGCGCGCGGTTCCACTACTCGAACGTCGGCTACGGCGTCCTCGGCGAGCTCCTCGCCCGCCACCGCGGCAAGGGCTGGCTCTCCGTGCTCGACGAAGAGGTCCTCGGCCCGCTCGGGATGACCCGCACCACCCCGCACCCGGTCGGCGCGCACGCCGAGGGCTTCGCCGTGCACCCCTTCGCCGACGTCCTGCTGCCGGAACCGAGCCCGGACGCCGGCGCGATGGCCCCCGCCGGGCAGCTGTGGTCGACGGCGAAGGACCTCGGCCGCTGGACGGCGTTCCTCGGCGGCGACACCGGCGGCGTGCTCGCGCCGGAGACGGTCGCCGAGATGCGGACCATGATCACCGTCGACGACACCGACGTCTGGACGACCGGGTTCGGGCTCGGCCTGATGCTCGTGCGCTACCAGGGCCGCCGGTTCGCCGGCCACACCGGCTCGATGCCCGGGTTCCTCGCCGTGACGCTGGTCGACCCGGCCGCGCGGACCGGCGCGCTCGTGCTCGTCAACTCGACGGCGGGCGTCGGCATCACGCAGCTCTGCCTGGACCTCATCACCATGACCGACGAGCTGGAGCCGCGGCTGCCCGCCGAGTGGCTGCCGTCGCCGGCCGACCCCGCGCTGCTCGCGTTGACCGGGCTCTGGCACTGGGGCCCGACGCCGTACCACCTGCGCGTCCAGGGCGACGGGCTGCTGCTGCTAGCGCCGGTCGAAGGCGCCGGCCGCGGCTCGCGCTTCCGCGCCACCGGCGAGGACACCTACGTCGGCCTCGACGGCTACTACGCCGGCGAGACGCTCGAAGTGGGCCGGGACGCCGACGGCGTCGCCACCCACCTGGACCTGGCGACGTTCGTCTTCACCCGCACGCCGTACGACCCGGCCGCGCCGGTGCCCGGCGGCGTCGAAGACTGGCGCTGACCGGTGCTGACGAAAGGGACGGGCCCCGCTCGCACCCCCAGGGTGGCGAGCGGGACCCTCAGGTCAGGGCGGCGGTGCCGGCCGCGTACGCGACGGCGGCGGCGAAGCGGTTGGCGATGCGCTTGCCCTCGCCCCAGTCCCAGACGCCGAGCTTCAGCACCGTCATGATCGTGAGCGTCGAGCCGCCCTCGGACGGCGACACCGTCACGTTGATGTGCTGGCCCCAGCTCAGGAGCGACATCCCGGTGCGGCAGGTGGCGAACCCCCGCGGGCCGTCGTAGACCGGCTGCTGCCCGCCGATCGCCGCGACCCCGGCCGGGAGCACGTTCCACAGCACATCGGGCGGCACCGCGAACCTCTGCTGCACAGTCGTCACGGCCGGGACGCTACCGGCGGCCCGGACGCGCGGGTCACCGTATTTTTGCCGGTCGGGCGGGCCGAGGTCGGCTCGGTACTCCGGCCGCGGTGTTCGCCGATGAGCCCCACGACGTAGCTGTCGCCGTCCGGAAGGCCGGTGACGAGGTCCTCCAGGGGCAGGCCCGCCAGCCAGAGCCGCCGCCGGTCGCGCAGCTCGGCGGCGATGTCGGCCGGGACCACGGGCAGGTGGAAGCGGATCCGGTGGTCGCCGGGCAGCACCGCCCAGCCGTTGACCGGCTCACCCGCCCGCACGTCGAACGCCGCGGCCGCGACCGGTGTCCAGGTGCCGCTCGCGAAGTGCCGCGCCGGGAGGGCGAGGTCCGCGCGCCACAGGGCGAGCGCGAGCACGGCGACCAGGCCCGGCACCGGCAGGAACCACGGCAGCCAGCCACCGGTCACGACGATGGCCGCGACCTCGGCCCCGAGCGCGAAGACGGCGACCGACCAGACCGAGGCGGTGGCGAACGCGAGCCGCCGCCGCAGAGCCGCTCGCCTTGTCGGCGGCCGCTTCGGCAGCAGCCGGGTCAGGCCGTACACCGAGGCGCCGGCGAAGAGCGCGACGAACGCCCCGGCGTTCACGATGTCGGCACCGTGCGGCGGGTGCGCCACCAGCCCGGCGGCGATCGCCGCGGCCGTCAGGAACCACGCCACCAGCACCAGCGCCCGCAACACTCCGCGACGGCCCTCCGGCCGGGCGTCGCCGGTGAGCCACCACGGCAGCCGCCGGACGAACACGAGCACCAGGGTGATCGCGAGCGCGATCGGCGCCAGCACGGTCGTCGTCGTGGTCCAGCCGCCGCTCGCGGCCAGGTGCACCACGACGACGGCGCCCCAGCTCACGAACAGCCACCAGCGCGGCCGCCATCGATCTTCGGTCATGTCCGTCTCCCCTCGCCGGGGAAACTACCGACCGGCCGCGCGGCCGGCGAGCGGGTTTCCGGCGGGCGTCCCACTTCCCGGAACGGTGAATCCCACCTTCACCAGCCGCGTCCCGACCTGAGAGACTGGCCGCATGACCGACGCTGAGTTGACCATTCCCGCCGACCTCAAGCCGGCCGACGGCCGTTTCGGCTGCGGCCCGTCGAAGGTCCGCGCCGAGCAGCTGAGTGCGCTGGCGGAGTCCGGCTCCACCTACCTCGGCACGTCGCACCGGCAGAAGCCGGTCAAGTCCCTCGTCGGGCGCGTGCGGGCGGGTCTGTCCGAGCTGTTCTCCCTGCCCGAGGGCTACGAGGTGATCCTCGGCAACGGCGGCACCACGGCGTTCTGGGACGCGGCCGCCTTCGGCCTGGTCCGCGAGCGCGCGCAGCACTTCACCTACGGCGAGTTCTCCTCGAAGTTCGCGACCGTGACCAAGGGCGCGCCCTTCCTGGCCGACCCGATCGTGGTCAAGGCCGAGCCGGGCAGCGCGCCGGACATCGCCTACGAAGCCGGCGCCGACCTGGTCGGCTGGGCGCACAACGAGACGTCCACCGGCGTGGCCGTGCCGGTCCGCCGCCCCGAAGGCAGCGAGGGCGCGCTGGTCGCGATCGACGCCACCTCCGGCGCCGGCGGACTCCCGGTCAAGGCCGAGGACTTCGACGTCTACTACTTCGCGCCGCAGAAGTCCTTCGCCGCGGACGGCGGGCTCTGGATCGCGCTGGCCTCCCCGGCCGCGGTCGAGCGGATCGGCGAGATCGGCGGCGGCGACCGCTGGATCCCCGAGTTCCTCTCGCTGACCACCGCGCTGGACAACTCCCGCAAGGACCAGACGTACAACACCCCGGCCGTGGCCACGCTGTTCCTGCTCGCCGAGCAGATCGAGTGGATGAACGGCCAGGGCGGCCTCGCCTGGACGACTTCGCGCACGAAGGACTCGTCGTCGCGGCTGTACGAGTGGGCCGAGAAGACGAGCTACACGACGCCGTTCGTGAAGGACCCGGAGCTGCGCTCGCAGGTCGTCGGCACGGTCGACTTCAGCGACGACGTCGACGCCGCCGCGGTCGCGAAGGTGCTGCGCGCCAACGGGATCGTCGACACCGAGCCGTACCGGAAGCTGGGCCGAAACCAGCTGCGCGTCGGCCTGTTCCCGGCCATCGACCCGGACGACGTCACCAAGCTGACGCAGGCCGTCGAGTACGTGGTCGAGCGGCTCGGCTGAGCACCCGCCGTACCGAGGACTCGGTGACCGAAACGCTCGGCTGGGATGTCCCAGCCGAGCGTTTTGCGTAGTTTCCGGGTACCGATTCACCAAAGTTACGACATAGCCCCGAGTCAGGTTCGAAAGTCACCACCGCCACCCGGACGGCGGTATAGCCCCCAGTGATCATCCCGGTAGCCTCGAAATCGCTGTGATCAATAACTGATTCTTGATTGC
This sequence comes from Amycolatopsis sp. NPDC051716, assembly GCF_040681595.1. Taxonomy (NCBI): domain Bacteria; kingdom Bacillati; phylum Actinomycetota; class Actinomycetes; order Pseudonocardiales; family Pseudonocardiaceae; genus Amycolatopsis; species Amycolatopsis sp. NPDC051716. The sequence goes on from NZ_JBFAZA010000021.1 coordinate 66,154, forward strand.
AACATTTAGAGGGGAAATCAGTGAAAAAAGTTGTTGCGGTCCTCGGCGCCGTCATCGCGTCGAGCACCATACTGGCCGGCTCGGCAAGCGCCGCCACGGCCAATCCCGCCCAACCGAGCGCCACCTGCTACGTGGCCTCGAACAGGCACCTGATCTGCGGCAACGCCTACATGGCCGTGGGTTATGCCGACCGGAACTACGAGTCCTTCCGCGGATACATGTACTCGACAGTCAGCGACTTCAACTGCTGGGGCCGCGGGTCCTCGAACCACGGCGGCAACGACATCTGGTACTGGGCGCAGCTGGACAGCCCGGCGGGCGTCTGGGGAAATGTCCCCGCGGAGTACGTCTACACGCAGAACGACCCGCCGGCCGGAATGGCCGAGTGCTAACCCGAAGAACCGCTGTTCGATAACGCCGGAAATCCCGCGGAACGACCATTGCGATGGCCGATCCGCGGGTTTTCTGCGCCGACCGGCCGCAGTACCCGGCATTCAGCAGCAGCCGTGCAGCGGCAAGCGCTCCGACCGGGCGCTCACCGTCTCGGCGGGCCGGTTCGCGGCGCTTTCGGCGTCGGCGAGCATCCCGTCGAGCGTGACCCGGTCGAGGACGCGGCCGGCGGTGACGACGGTGTCGATCCGCCGGACCGCGCGGATGTCGGCGAGCGGGTCGGCGTCGAGCAGCACCAGGTCGGCGACCTTGCCGGGGGTGATGGTCCCGGCCGAGTCCGCCCGGCCGAGGAACGCGGCCGCGTCGCGGGTCACCGCCTGCAGCGCCTGCCGCGGGCCGAGCCCGGCCTCGACGAGGAAGTCGAGCTCGTCGTGCAGGCTGAACCCCGGGTAGACGTACGGGTTCTGGCAGTCGGTCCCGCCGAGGATCCCGACCCCGGCGCGGTGCGCCTCCCCGACGAGCCGCAGCTGCGCGTGGAAGTAGACCTCCTGCTGGGCGATCTGCTCCGGGGTGACCGGCGCGAACAGCGGCAGCCGGTCGGCCCAGACGTCGCGGATCTCCCGCGGGACGTACTTGTTGCGCGGATCGTGCGCGAACGTGCCGGCCGGCCGGGAAATGACCCGGTTGACCGCGAAGGTCGGGCTCAGCCGGCTGCCCGAGGCGTTGAGCCCGGCGAAGTGACGGGCCGCCGCGGCGGGGTCGTAGGCCTGCGCGGCCTGCCGGTCGAGTTCGCGGGCCAGGTTGAAGAAGTCACGCGGGGCCTGCGGGTCGAACGGCGTCGCGTCGAGCCGGGCGAGGAACTCGTCCCGGCAGCTCGACGTGGCGATCGGCAGCCCGAAGAGGTGTTCGAAACTGCGCTGCCCGGACATGGCCGCGTCGAGCAGGCGAAGCCGGTAGGGCCAGTGCCCGACGAAGGGCAGGCCCTGGCGGCGGCACTCGTCCGCGATCGCGGCGAAGGCGTCTTTCGGCAGGTAGAAGTACACCTTCACGAAGTTCGAGCGCTGGGCGACGGCGGTCCGGACCGCGGCCCGCGCCTCCTCGGCGTTCGCGACCTTGGTGATCGGCGGGCCGAGCAGGGACACCGGGCCGTCGATGATCGAGCTGGCCAGCACCACCCGCGGGCCGAGCAGCTCGCCGCGGTCGATCTTGTCGCGGGTGATCCGGTTCTCGTCGTAGCCCTGCATCTCGCGGATCCCGGTGACGCCGTTGGCCAGGAACAGCGGCGGCCAGAGGTCTTCGTAGTCGATGCCGTGGGCGTGCATGTCCCACAGGCCGGGTACGAGGTAGCGGCCGCGGCCGTCGATGATCCGGGCGCTGCCGCCCAGCGGCACCTCGGCGGCGGGGCCGACCCAGGCGATCCGGTCGCCGACCAGCACGACGGCGAAGTCCGGCCGCGCCGGGCCGTCGGTGCCGTCGACAACGGTGACGCCGCTGACGACCACGACATCGGTCCCGGCGGCGGCGGCCTCCTGCGCGAAGGCGACGGGAGCGATCCCGGCGGTGGCGAGCCCCGCGCCCGCTGTCGCCAGCCACCGCAGGAGATCACGCCGGTTCGCCTCGATTCGCACAGCCGCCCCACCCTTCGATCGGCTCCCTTTGGTCCATCCAACACCCGTCCGACGCAGTGGGAAGTCTTCCAACTTGCTGGACGCGGGGTGGAAGGGTAACTCCCACCCCGCGTCCAGTGCACCCTTGTCCGTTCAGGCCAGCGCCCGCGTGGGCGCGAGCCGCGCCGCCCGCACCGCCGGGTACGCCCCCGCCACGGCCCCCACCAGCGCCGCGACCCCGACCCCGCCCGCCAGCGCACCCGTCGGCAGCACCGCGGGCCACCCCTGGCTCAGCGCGTACCCCGCCGTCACGAGCACTCCGGCCAGCACCCCCGCCAGGCCACCCAAGCCGGACAGCAGCACCGACTCCGCCAGGAACTGCCCGCGGATCTGCCGTTTCGTCGCGCCCAGCGCCCGGCGCAGGCCGATCTCCCGCCGCCGCTCCAGCACCGAGATCACCATCGTGTTCGCCACCCCGACCCCGCCGACCAGCAGCGCGACGCCGCCGAGCCCGAGGAACAGCGCGCTGTAGGTCGTGTCCGTCAGCTTCTGCGCCGCCAGGGCGTCCGACGGACGCCGCACCTGGACCTCGTTCGGAGCCTGCGGGTTCAGCGTCGCCGCCAGCACCGTCCGCACACCGTCTACTTGGGACTCCTCGGCCCGGACGTACACAGTGGACGGATGGCCGTCGAACTCCAGCAGCCGCTTCGCGACGTCCCAGCCGACCAGCGCCGAACGCTCGACCTCCGGCGCGAGCGGCATCGGCGCGAGGATGCCCACCACGGTGAACCACTGCGTCCCGATCAGCACCTGCGGTGGCCGGGCCGGGTCGATGTGGTCGATACCGAGCCGGGCCGCCGCCTGGGAGCCGAGCACCGTCACCGGGTAGTCCTGGTTCCCCGTCGCCAGGAACGTCCCGGTCCGGACCTTGCCGCCCAGCACGCCGAGCAGGTCCGGCCGCGCCGCGTACACCGCCAGCCCGGACGTTTCGTCCGGGGCGATCTTGTCGCTGCGCCGCACGCTCACCGACGTCGTCCCGGTGCCGGCGGCCGCGCGCACCGGCCCGATCCGCCGGGCCATCGCGACCGCGTCGTCGGGCAGCGTGGCGTTGTCGCCGAACAGCGTCTGGCCCGGCCCGGCGGTGAGGAGGTTGGGGCCGAGCGCGGCCAGCCGGTCGTGCAGGGCCTGCGCGCCGGACGCCGGGATCGCCAGCACCGCCACCATCGCGGCGACGCCGATCGCGATACCCAGCGCGGAAAGCACCGCCCGCACCGGCCGCGTCCGCATGCCGTGGGCGCCGAGCGCGACGACGTCCGGCGGCTTGAGCCGGGCCGGCTCCGGCAACGTCACCAAGGTCATCGCACACCCACCAGGCCGGTGTCCAGGCGCAGGCGCCCGTCGAGCAGCTCGATCCGGCGGGGCATGCCCGCCGCGATCTCGCGGTCGTGGGTGATCACGACGATCGTGGTGCCGCCGGTGGACAGCTCGCCGAGCAGCGAGAGCACCGAAGCGCCGGTGCCGGTGTCGAGGTTGCCGGTCGGCTCGTCGGCCAGCAGGATCGCCGGGTCGTTGACCACGGCCCTGGCGATCGCGACGCGCTGGCGTTCACCGCCGGAGAGCTCGCCGGGGCGGTGCCACGCCCGGTGCCCGAGCTTGACCCGGTCGAGCGCCGCCAGCGCCCGCGCGCGCCGCCGTCGCCGCGGTACCCCGGCGTAGAGCAGACCGGTGCACACGTTGTCCACCGCACTCATCCCTTCGTCGAGGAAGAACTGCTGGAACACGAACCCGATCCAGCGCGACCGCAGCGCCGAGACCTTCCGGTCGGGCAGCGCGGCGACGTCGTGGCCGCGCAGCTCCACCCGGCCCGACGACGGCCGGTCCAGCGTGCCCATCAGGTGCAGCAGGGTGGACTTGCCGGACCCGGACGGCCCGACGATCGCCACCATCTCGCCGTCTTCCAGCGAGAGCGAGACGCCGTCGAGCGCGGCGACCTCGCCGGGGTAGGTGCGCGTGACCTCGTGCACGCGCAGCACGGGTGTCACGACGTCGTCACCACCCGCATGCCCTCGGCCAGGCCGGTGCCGGTGACCTCGACCTTCCCACCGCTGAACAGTCCGGTTTGGACAGCGATGAGCCGGCGTTGCCCGTTCTCGTCGACCTCGACCGCGTACCCGCCCTCGGCGAGGGCGAGCAGCGCGCCGACCGGGACCGCGAGCACGCCCTGGCGGACGTCCTTGGTGAACCGGACGGTGGCCGGGGCCGAGTCCAGGCTGCCGGCCGCGGCCGGGTCGTCGAGCCGGACGGTCACGGTGATCTTCGGCTTGCCGTCGTCCTGGCCCGCCTGGTCCTTGCCTTCGACGGCGGTCCGCCCGACGTCGGTGATCGTGCCCTGCGTCGTCTTCCCGTTGATCTTCACCGACGCCTTCGCGCCCTGCTGGGCGAGGCTCTGCTTGGCCGCGTCGAGCTTCACCTGCACCGACCGGACGGTGCCGGTCGTCTTGAGCACCTCGCCCTGGGCCGGCGAGCCGAGCTTGGCCTGGACGGCCGACACCCGCAGCTCGCCCGCGGCCAGCACGACGTCACCCTGGCCGAACCCGCCGGTCTGCTCCAGGCCGAGGGACTTCTGCCACTTCTTCAGCGCGGCCGCCGTCGCCGCGGTGAACTTCGTGTCCGGCGTGCCGAACCCGCCGAAGCCGCACGCCTTGAGGTTCTCCTCCAGCTGCTTGACGTCGGCGCCGTCGTCCACGCCGGTGGCGAGGTCGCGGTAGAACGGCAGCGTGCCGTAGAACAGCGGCACCGGCTTCGCGTCCACCCCGTACACCGCCTTGCAGCGGGCCAGGACGGCGCCGGCGTCCGGCAGCGACGTGATGGTGCCGGGCTTGCGGCCGCCGACGACCGACTCGTCGCCGTAGCCGAGGGTGCCGTCGGCCTCTTCTTCCTCGCTCAGGTCGGTCTTGGCCACCTCCGCGGTCTCGACGGCGGGCGGCTTGGCCTCGTTGACCGGCGTCGCGCTCGACACCCGCGTCAGGATCACGACGGAGCCGGTGCCCAGCACCACGACCAAGACGGCGATCACGATGAGCCAGCGCGTCCGGCCGCGTCGGCGGGGCTTGAGGTGCGTCACTTCGGTCACTTGCCCGCCTCGGTGCGCCCCGCGATGCCCATGCCGCACGCCTTCGCGGCTTCTTCGAACTTCTTCGGGTCGTCTCCGACCTTGCCGGCCCGCAGCCCCTTGCCGCTCGGGTCCGGATCGGGCATGTCGACGCCGTGGTCCCGCATGCACTTGGCGTCCTTGCGCATCTTGTCGAGCTCCTCGGCGCTCGGCGGCTTCATCTCGCCGCCGTTGGGCATCAGGTGCTTGCAGGCCTGCTGCGCGCCATCGAGCTTCGCCGTGTCGCCGTCCTTGCCGCCCAAGGTGATCGCCATGCCCCCGCCGTCGCCGGCCGGCTTCGGGTCGGGCATGTCGACGCCGTGCTCGCGCATGCACTTGGCGAAGTCCCGCATCTTGTCCTGATCGCTCTTGCCGCTGTTGTCGGCGGCGGCGGGGCCGCCCGACTTCGGTGGCGTCGAGATCGAGGCGACCTTCGACCCGTCGTCGGCCTTCGCGCCGCAGCCCCCGAGCAGCAGGGCCGCCCCGATCGCCGCGACGGCCATCCGTGTCCGCATGGCTCGCTTCCTTCCTTCCGGTGGGAGATCAGGTCTACGGATCGGGGCGTTCGGGCGCGCTAAGCGACGTCGCTTATGCGGTCCTTATGGCCCGCCTGCGCAGACTGGGCGGGTGCGGGTGCTGGTGGTGGAGGACGAGCGGTTGCTGGCCGACTCGGTCGCGGAGGGGCTGCGGCGCTTTTCGATGGCCGTCGACGTCTGTTACGACGGCGAGCAGGCCATGGAACGCGTCGGCGTGCACGGCTACGACGTCGTAGTGCTCGACCGCGACCTGCCGAAGGTGCACGGCGACGACGTCTGCGCCGCCGTGGTCCGGGCGGGCGGCGAGGCGCGGGTGCTGATGCTGACCGCGTCCGCCGACGTCACCGACCGGGTCGCCGGCCTGGGCCTCGGCGCCGACGACTACCTGACGAAGCCGTTCGCGTTCGCCGAGCTGGTCGCCCGCGTCCAAGCCCTGTCGCGGCGCGCGCGGCCGGCGCTGCCGCCGGTGCTGGAACGCGACGGCGTCGTGCTCGACCTGCCGCGGCACCAGGCCGCCCGCGACGGGCGGTTCCTGCTGCTCTCGCCGAAGGAGTTCGCCGTGCTGGAGGTGCTCATGCGAGCGGAGGGTGCCGTGGTCAGCGCCGAGGACCTGCTGGAAAAGGCGTGGGACGAGCACGCGGACCCGTTCACCAACGCGGTGCGCGTCGCGATGATGACGTTGCGGCGCAAGCTGGGCGACCCACCGGTGATCGAGACCGTGCCGGGCGCCGGCTACCGGTTCGGCACGCCGTGAACGGCCTTTCCGTCCGGACGAAGCTCACCGCCTGGTACGGCGGGCTGTTCCTGCTCGCCGGGCTGGTGCTCGTGGTGATCAACTACCTGCTGGTGCAGAGCACGCTGCCGGACCCCACCCGCGCCGCGCTGACGACGATCGGGACGGCCGACGCGACCTACGGCGTCCAAGGCACCACGGGCATCGGGGCTCCGGGCGTCGCGGTGCGGCTGCTCAGCGGCACGCTCGACACCTACCGCTCCTCGACGCTGTCGACGCTGGTGGTCGGCTCGGCGATCGCGCTGGTGGTCACGGCGGCACTGGCGGTGCTGTTCGGCTGGCTGATGGCGGGCCGCGCGCTGCGGCCGCTGCACGACATCACCTCGGCCGCGCGCCGACTGGAGGCGGGCAAGCTCGACCGCCGGATCAACCTCGAAGGACCGCCGGACGAGCTGAAGGAGCTGGCGGACACGTTCGACGGCATGCTCGACCGGCTCGCGGAGTCGTTCGACAGCCAGAAGCGGTTCGTCGCGAACGCGTCCCACGAGCTCCGGACGCCCCTGGCGGTGCAGCGGACGCTGATCGAGGTGGCGATGGCCGACCCGGAGGTGACGCCGGAGCTGCGCAAGCTCGGCACGCACCTACTGCACACCAACGAGCGCAGCGAGCGGATGATCGAGGGCCTGCTGGTCCTGGCCCGCAGCGACCGCGGGCTGCACGCGCGGGCACCGGTGCGCCTCGACGAGATCGCGGCCTCGGTCGTCCGCGCCACGGCGGCCCAGGCTTCGGCGGCGGGGGTGACGGTCGAGACCCGGCTGCGGCCACGGACGGTGGCGGGAGACCCGGTGCTCCTCGAGCGGCTCCTGACAAACCTGCTGGTCAACGCGATCACGTACAACGCTTCGGGCGGCTGGGCGTACGTCGAGGTCCGCGGCGACCCGGCCCTGGAGGTCCGGAACTCGGGATCATCGGTGCCCCCAGAGGCGGTACCGACCCTGTTCGAGCCGTTCCGTCGGCTGGCCGGAGCGGAGCGGACGGGGGACACGCGCAACGCGGGGCTGGGGCTGTCGATCGTCCGCTCGGTGGCCCAAGCCCACGGCGGCTACGCGGAGGCCCAGCCCGGCCGGCGCGGTGGCCTCACCGTGACGGTCCGGCTGCCGCCTGCTTGACCGGCGGAGCCCCTCCCCGAGGTGGGGGGGGGGGTCATAGAGGCAGGACGAGGGCCCCAAGATGAGATAGGGGAGCAAAGAGCGCCCCCCCCCCCACACCCCCAACCCCCACCAGAAAAAAAA
>NZ_JBFAZA010000021.1:73872-169334 GCF_040681595.1 Amycolatopsis sp. NPDC051716
CGGTGTGCCCTTTTTTGATTTGTGGGGCTCTTGGTGGTACAATAATCTAACCACCGCGACGTTCCGGCGCCCCACCCCAACTCGCCTCGGCCGCCTTCTTGATCCACTCGATCGTGACTTTGCGTGCCCGGCGTGTCACCCCTTTGCCGCTGACCTGCCTGAGTAAGGATGCGAAGGACGCAAAATGAACAGTGGGCAGTTCGGTGCGGACTCGGCGCGCCTCGCACGTCAAGCCGACGCGCCGTTCTAACGTGGGCACCCACAACGGTGAAGAAGATCGGGGAGGCGAGAACAATGCGGGCGCTGCGAGTGGTCGGACTGCACGAGGACGGGAAGTCCATCGTGCTCGAAGACCCGGCGAGCCGTACTCGTTTCCTGCTCCCGGCTGATGAGCGACTGCGCGCGGCGGCGCGGGGTGACATCACCCGCCTCGGCCAGATCGAAATCGAGTTGGAGAGCCAGATGCGGCCACGCGAGATCCAGCAGCGCATCCGGGCCGGCGAGTCCGTCGAGCAGGTCGCCGCGGGCGCCGGTGTCTCGGCGCAGCGCGTCGAGCGCTACGCCTACCCGGTCCTGCTCGAGCGGTCCCGGACCGCCGAGCTGGCGCAGAGCGCCCACCCCGTCCGCGAGGACGGCCCCGACGTGCAGACGCTCGGCGAGGTCGTCGCGCACAGCTTCGGCGTCCGCGGCCACGACTATTCGCAGGCCACCTGGGATTCCTGGAAGGGCGACGACGGCCGCTGGGTCGTCGTGCTGCGCTGGAAGGCCGGGCGGTCGGACAACCGGGCGCACTGGGCGTTCTCGCCGGGCGCGCACGGCGGCACGGTGACGGCGCTGGACGAGAACGCCGAGGTCCTCCTGGACCCGAACGCCTACCGCGCCCCCCGCACGGTCCGCGCCTTGGCGCCGGCCCGCGAGACGGAGTTCCAGCCGACGCTGGATTCGGTGGCGCCGGAACGCGCCGAGCTGCCGTCGGCCGAGCCGGACCCGGACGACGACACCCGCGAAATCCCGCGTGTCCCGGCGGACCCGGACGAGGACGCGGCGGTGCCGGAACCGCGGCCCAAGGCGAAGAAGAACCACCCGATCGTGCCGTCCTGGGAGGACGTGCTGCTCGGGGTCCGCTCGCAGCGCGGCTGAGCCTCAAACCCGCGCGGCGAGCGTCTTCGGCGCCACGAGCCGGTAGGCCTCGCGCACGATCCGGTCGATCTCCGGCCAGTCGACGTCGACGTCCAAGCGCACGCCCAGCCACCCGCGGTGCCCGACGTACGGCGGCCGGAAGAACCTCTCCGGCTCCGTACGCACCAGTTCCTCCTGCACCCCGGGCGGCGCCGGGCACCAGAACGCGAGCAGGTCGTCGTGGTGGTGGTCGGCGAACATCACGAACGTCTTCTTGCCGCGCACGAACCACGTCGGCTCTCCGTGACTGATCCGCTCGGTGGTCTCCGGCAAGGCCAGGCACAACTTCCGCAAAGCGTCCAGCTGCTCCATCCCGTCAGGCTACGATGTCACGCTGAGGGAGGGACTGATCATGCAGCGTGACCAGCAGGCCTGGCTCGTCCGCTTCGGCGAGCTGCGCTACCGCGCGTTCAGCGGCGCCCCGGCAGTCGAAGTGGCGCCCGCGCAGTGGGGCCTCGATCCGACGACCATCCGGCAGGCCGCGCACTCGCGCCGCTACCGCGAACCGCTCCCGGCCACGCCGAGGCCCTGCGGTTCGAGTTCGCGCCCGGGCTCTTCCCGCCGCCGTTCGACCGCGGGCCGGGCACGGACGCCGACCGGCGGCGGCTCGCGAAGCTGCTCGGCGCGCAGGAGCAGTTCTGGGCGAGCTCGCGCCGGCTGCGGCTCGGCCGCGACGACATCGGCAAAGCCGCGGCGGCGGCCGGGCTGGCCGTGGTCGCCGAAGCCGCCGACCCGACCGACCGGCTCCTGCTGCTGCGTCGGATCGGCCTGCCCGACGAAGAACTGCGGCCGCGCACGGCCGGACGCCGGCTCGACCTGAGCACGGTCCAAAACCTCGCCGGGGTCCTCGGCATCGCCGTGGTGACGGCGGGCACCTGGGTCGCGGCCACGTCCGAGCAGAAGTGGCCGATCCTGCTGATCCCGGTCTACCTGATCGCCGCGGTGGCGGCGCAGTTCCTGATCCGCGCGGTCGCCGGCCGGTCACCACGCATGCCGTGGCTGGACGAGCCGTTCGACGGCAGTGCGCAGGTGATCGTGCTGCCGCCGCCGTCGGTGTCCGCCGAACTGCTCGGCGAAGTCGCTTCGCTCTACGGCTACTTCTCCGCCGGCCCGTGCGAGTCGACCCGCAACCACCTCGACCTGTTGTTCCGGAAGACCCGCCCCGGCCTGGTTTTCGGCACCCCGGCCCCGCGGGTCACGCCGTCCTACGAAGTCCCGGCCGGATCGCCGGACCGGGAACAGTGGCTGCGCAACCACCTCGACGGCCGCGACGAGCTGTGGGTGAGCGTCCGGCACGCGCGGCTGGCCCCGGCCCGGATCGCCGAAATCGCCGGTGCCGAGGGGCTGCTGCCCGCCGCGGAATTCGCCGACAGCACCGATCGGATCGTGTTGCTGCGGCGCGGATCGCCGGTCCCCAGGCCGAAATTCCGGATGTCGTTCACCGGCTTCCTCGCCCCCGCGGGGTGGGCCGCGCTCTGCTTCGTCGGCGGCCTCTTGACGGCGGCGCTGACCGGCGACGACCGCATAGCCGTGATCGGCTTCGCCCTGACCGTGCTGGGGGTACCGCCCCTGCTGTGGGTGCTCCGGGCGTTCCCGCGCTCCGTCCGCGTCGGCTGGCTGGCGGGTGAGTTCGACGGCAGCACCAGCGTGACGTTCTTCTCGAGCCAGTTCGGCGTCTCCCCCGAACTGATCCGCCAGATCGCCGCGTTCCACGGCTACTTCTTCCGCAGCCAGACGGCGACCAGTGCCCAGGGCACGCTCGTGACCTACGCCAGGCTGCGCTAGAAGGCGATCACCAGCACGCCGATCCACGCGATCACGACACCGCCCGCCGCACCGTAGGCGGCCCAGCGCAGGATCGGGGTGCGGCGGATCAGCCACAGCGACGGGGTGATCCCGGCCGTCACGATCACCGACGCCGCCAAGGCGAGCCAGCCGCTGGTTTCGCGGGCCAGCGTCGAGGCCAGCGCCAGCATGGCGACGACGACCACGGCCGCGATGAACGCCGACACGGTCAGCCCGGTCAGCCACGGCGTCGGCTCGCCGGGCGGGCCGGGCGGCCCGAGCACCGCCCGGACGAACCGGTGACCGGGTTCGGTGGACGGCGGGGGCGGCTCGACGACGGTGTCGGCCCCGGTCACCGGATCCACGAACCGCACGGCCGTGCCCATCACCGAGGCCAGCCGGCCGGCCAGCTGGCGGCCGCGCTGCGAGACCACCGCGCCCGCCTCCGCCCCCGGGTCGGCGGTGACCGCGGACGCCACGCGCGCCCACTCGTGCAGCGCCTGCGCCAGTTCGGCACCGATCGCGAGCTTGTGCGGGTCCACCTCGCGCGCGTGCTCCCCGCCCGGGCCGGCCAGCACGGCGCGCTCGCCGCGGATCCGCAGCTCCATGGTGCCCCTTTCCGCCTCGGAGACCAAAACTCTAGCCGTCCCGGGCCAGTTCGTAGAAGGCAATGGCGGCGGCCGTGGCGATGTTCAGTGAATCGACTCCCGCCGGCATGGGTATCCGGACGGCATGATCAGCCGCCGCGAGCGCCGTCTCGGTCAGCCCGGGACCTTCGGCGCCGAAGAGCAACGCCACTCGCCCGGGCGCGTGCTCACGCAGTTCGCGCAGCGGAATCGAACCCGGCCGCGGGGTGAACGCCGCGACGGCGAACCCGCGTGCCCGGAGGTCGTCGAGCCCGCCCGGCCAGTCCGTGAGGTGCCCGAACGGCACGCGCAGGACGTGCCCCATCGACACGCGCACGCTGCGCCGGTACAGCGGGTCGGAACAGCCGGGCCCGAGCAGTACGCCGCCGACGCCGAGCGCGGCCGCGTTGCGGAAGAGCGCGCCGAGGTTTTCGTGGTCCCCCACCCCTTCCAGCACGGCGATCGGGCCGGTGCCGCCGGTGACTTCGGGCACCATCAGCGGCGCGGGCCGGTCGGCGACGGCGAGGATCCCGCGGTTGAGGTGGAAACCGACCACCTCGGCCATGGTTTCCGCGGAGGCGACGTACTGGGGCACGTCGCGCCCGGCCAGGTCCCCGGCCAGTTCGGTGAACCGCCGCCGCACGCCCAGCAGCGCGCGCACCGGGTAGCGGGACGCCAGCAGCCGGGACACCACGACGGCGCCTTCGGCGATGACGAGCCCCCGCCCGCCGGGCCGGTCGGGCCGACGGTCCGCAGTGGACAGGTCGCGGAAATCGTCGACGCGGGGATCGCCGGAGTGGTCGATGTGGATCACGCCCATCCGCCCAGTCTGTCATCCGCTTGCCGGTGGGCTCACTGGTCCGAACGTCCGCCCTGATGTGGTACGAACGGGGCCATTTTGCTTTCGGTTAACCGTCAGTGACGGAGAGCACCAGTTTGGCCGCTAGCCCGGCTGCATCGCCTGTGTAACGGTTGTCCGCCGGGGCCTGAAACACGTCCTAGTCCACGCCGACACGAAGCAGGGATGGTCATGGGGATGGACCTCGAGGCTCAGCCGTTCAACACGCTGGACCGAGGACGGTACCGCCGCAAGGTCCAGCGTTGCCTGGACACGCTGGCCCGCATGCTCACCGACGGCAGTTTTTCGTTCCCCCGCAAGAACATCGGCCTCGAAGTCGAGCTGAACCTCGTCGATCGCGAGCTGCGCCCGTCGATGACGAACACCGCGGTGCTGGAGGCGCTCGACGACCCGTCGTTCACCACCGAGCTGGGTCAGCACAACATCGAGCTGAACGTCCCGCCGCGGCCGCTGGCCGGCGATTCCGCGCTCCAGCTCGAAGACGACCTCCGCGCGTACCTCGACACCGCGGCGACGAAGGCGCGGGACACCGGCTCGGCGCTGGCGATGATCGGCATCCTGCCGACGTTGAAGCACGAGCACTTCGACCAGAAGTGGCTCACCAACAAGACCCGGTACTCCTCGCTGAACGACCAGATCTTCGCCGCCCGCGGCGAACGCACGGTGCTCGCCATGGAAGGCGTGCCGCTGCCGGGCCAGCAGCCCGAACGCCTGCGCAGCTACGCGGAGTCGATCCTGCCGGAGGCCGCGTGCACCAGCGTCCAGCTGCACCTGCAGGTCGCGCCCGAGGAGTTCGCCGCGCACTGGAACGCGGCGCAGTGCCTGGCCGGGCTGCAGATCGCGCTCGCGTCGAATTCGCCGTTCCTGCTGGGCAAGGCGCTGTGGCACGAGACGCGGATCCCGCTGTTCCTGCAGGCGACCGACACCCGGCCGGAGGAGCTGAAGAACCAGGGCGTGCGGCCGCGGGTGTGGTTCGGCGAGCGCTGGATCACGTCCATCTTCGACCTGTTCGAGGAGAACGTCCGCTACTTCCCCGGCCTGCTCCCGGAAACCGACGCCGAAGACCCGATCGAGGCGCTCGACGCGGGCCAGGCGCCGAAGCTCACCGAGCTGCGCATGCACAACGGCACCATCTGGCGCTGGAACCGCCCGGTGTACGACGTCGTCGACGGCCTGCCGCACCTGCGCGTGGAGAACCGGGTGCTGCCGGCCGGCCCGACGGTGGTCGACACGGTGGCGAACGCGGCCTTCTTCTACGGCGCCCAGCGCGCGCTGGCCGAGGCGGAACGCCCGGTGTGGAGCCAGATGTCGTTCCAGGCCGCCGAGGAAAACTTCTACGCGGGCGCGCGGCGCGGCTTCGACGGGCAGCTGTACTGGCCGGGCATCGGCTGGATCCCGCCGGACGAGCTGGCGCTGCGCGTGCTGCTGCCGCTGGCCCACGAGGGCCTGCGCCGCTCCGACGTCTCCGACGAAGCCCGCGAGCGCTACCTCGGGATCATCGAGCGCCGGTGCCTGGCGCGGCGGACCGGCGCGACCTGGCAGCGTGACTACGTCCTGCGCGCCCAGGAACGCGGCCTGGACCGCGAGGCGGCGCTCAGCCTGATGCTGGGGCGCTACCTGGAGCTGTCCGAGGCGGGCGAACCGGTGCACACGTGGCCGGTGGCCGATTGACGCTAGCCTGAGCGGATGCCGAAGATTCTCGGTGAGTCGCTGGAGGCGCACCGGCGCGAGGTGCGGTCCCGGGTCTTCGACGTCCTGCGCGCGCAGCTCTACGAACGCGGCTTCGACGCGATCACCCTCGCCGGCGTCGCGTCGGCGGCCGGGGTGGGCCGGACAGCGCTGTACAACCACTTCCCCGACAAGGAGAGCCTGCTCGTCGCCTTCGTCGAGGACGAAGCGGCCCAGTACGTCACGCGGCTGACCGAAGCCGTCGAGGCCCAGGCGGATCCGGTGGACCAGCTGGCCACGTTCGTCCGGCTGCAGCTGCGCGTGCTGGCCGAGTACCACATGCCCCCGGGCACGGCGCTGGCGTCGGCACTGGCCCCGGCGGCGTACCGCCGCATCAGCGCGCACGCCGACCCGATCACCGACCGCCTGCGCGCGATCCTCGCCGGCGGCGTCGACCTGGGCCGCTGGCCGGCCGAGGACCCGGACGTCCTGATCCCGATGATCACCGCGGCGCTGGGCAACCGGACCCTGGTCGACGGGCCGGCCGACCAGCTGGCGGACGTCGTCGAGGCGGCGGTCCGGTTCGTCCTCCGCGCGGTCGGCGCGACGGTTTAGGGTGGCCTAAGTCCGATTCTTGCCCTACGATCTTTCTGACAGCGTGTCAGATCGATCGCCGGGAGGCCTGCCCATGTCGGTGACCACGGACGCCCGCCCGTTCTCGGCGACCTTGCGCGCGTCGACCCTCGAAGTCCACGACCGGGCGAACTACTCGGCGTACATGCGGGCCCTGCTCGGCGGGGAGCTGACTCGCGACGGCTACACCCAGCTGGCGATCCAGTACTACTTCATCTACGGCGCGATCGAGGCGGCGAGCGACGCGATGGCCGGCGACGGCGTCGGCGGCGAGTTCGTCTTCGACGAGCTGCGGCGTCTCCCGCTCCTCGAGCGCGACCTCGCCCACCTCGCCGGCCCGGACTGGCGCGCGACGATCTCGCCGCTCGCCTCCACTCGCGAGTACGTCGCCCGGATTCGCGAAGCTTCGACGTGGGCCGGCGGGTACGTGGCCCACCACTACACGCGCTACCTCGGCGACATCGCCGGCGGCCAGGTCATCCGGCGGACGCTCGAGAAGAACTACGACGTCGCCGAAGCGGGTGCGCTGTTCTACCACTTCGACGGCATCGGCAGCGCCCCCCGCTTCCGGGACCAGTACCGGGCGAAGCTGGACAACGCGCCTTGGGACGACGACGAGCGCGCCCGCGTGATCGAGGAGACGCTGGTGGCGTTCGAGTGCAACGTCGCCGTGTTCGACGAACTGGCGCTGCGGCTCGACGAGTTCCGCGCCTGAATGATCGATCTCACAGCTCGTTGACCTCCACTTAGGTGCAGGTAGCAGGCTCGGTTTCGGGTGTCGGACCCTCGGGTACGCCACTTGAAGAGCCGCCGTCCCACGCAGTGATGGCCATGCGCCCCCGCTCGCCGCGAGGGGGCGTGTGCTACTAGGTTCGATACCGGAAACTTGTGTCGAAGACAGAAGGAGGGCCAATGGCCCGCTACGAGCTCCCCGATCTCGACTACGACTACAGCGCCCTGGCGCCCCACATCTCCGGCGAGATCAACGAGCTGCACCACAGCAAGCACCACGCGACCTACGTCAAGGGCGCGAACGACACCCTGGACAAGATCGCGGAAGCCCGCGACGCCGGGGACTTCGGCAACATCGTCGGTCTGGAGACGACGCTGGCCTTCAACCTGGCCGGCCACGCCAACCACGTCGTGTGGTGGAAGATCCTGTCGCCCGAAGGCGGCGACAAGCCGACCGGCGAGCTGGCCGCGGCGATCGACGAGGCGTTCGGCTCCTTCGACAAGTTCAAGGCGCAGTTCACCGCCGTCTCGACCACGATCCAGGGCAACGGCTGGGGCGCGCTCTCCTGGGACCCGATCGGCAAGACGCTGATCACCCAGCAGCTGCGTGACCACCACAACAACCTGATCCTGCCGACCGTGCCGATCCTGCTGGTCGACGTCTGGGAGCACGCGTTCTACCTGGACTACAAGAACGTGAAGCCGGACTACGTCAAGGCCCTGTGGAACATCTTCAACTGGGCCGAGATCAGCAAGCGCTTCGACAACGCCGTCGCGGGCGGCAACGGCCTGCTGCTCGGCTGAGTTCTTCTCGTCGGCGGGGCCCTCCCTTGCGGGGAGGGCCCCGTTTTCGTCGCCAGGTGAAAATCCCTTGACCTCGAGCGCGGTCGAGGTGTTTCAGTGGACGCCATGGACATCGACGCGTACCTGGACCGCCTCGGCGTCGCGCGCCCGGCCGCGCCCGACCTCGCGACGCTGCGCCACCTGCAGGAACGCCACCTGTCCGCGGTGCCGTTCGAGAACCTGAGCAGCCACCTCGGGGAGCCCGTCGAGCTGGACGAGGACGCCCTGTTCGCCAAGATCGTGCACCGCCGCCGGGGCGGGTTCTGCTACGAGCTGAACGGCCTGTTCATCGCCCTGCTGCGCGCGCTGGGGTACGACGCTTCACTGCACGCGGCGCAGGTCTTCCACGCCGACGGCACGCTCGGCCCGCCCCTGGACCACGCGGCGATCGTCGTTTCCCTGGCCGAAGACTGGCTGGTGGACGTCGGTTTCGGCCGGTTCGCGCGGCACCCGCTTCGGCTGTCCGCCGTGGACGGCCAACCGGACCCCGAGGGCGATTTCCTGGTGCTGGACGCACCGCACGGCGACCTCGACGTCCTGCTGGACGGCAAGCCGCAGTACCGCCTGGAGCGCCGCCCGCGCCCGCTGGCCGACTTCATCCCGATGGCGTGGTGGCAGACGACCTCACCCGAGTCCCACTTCACCCGCTCGCTGACGTGCTCCCGACCGACGTCGCAGGGCCGGGTGACCCTGTCGGGCGACAAGCTGATCGAGACGGTCGACGGCGTCCGGAACGAGCTTCGCCTGCCCTCTTCGAAGGCGATCCGCGCGGCGTACCGCGTGTACTTCGGGATGACTTTGACGCACCTGCCGGTCCCGCCGGGCGGGAGTCCCTTGACCGACGGCGTGCGCCAGCCGGACACTGCGCTGATGTGAACGAAGCCCCGGCCTGGGGTTTTCCCAGGGCCGGGGCTCCGTCCGTTCCCGAACTGACTGCCGCTCCCACCACGAAGCGGACAAGCATGAGGTTAGCCTAACCTCATCTCCGCGGGCAAGAGTGCGGCAACAGAGACTCCGATCTCACTCTTCCGGGTGACATCGAGGCGCCTGACCCCCGGTTTTTGTCGGTGGTCGCCGATACGGTCACGCCGTGAATTCGAACCGATACGTCCCGTCAGACCTTCGCCCGCTTGAGCACCCGCAGCCCCAGGCCGCGCTTCACCGGCCAGGAAATCCCGCCCCGCCGGATCAGCACCACCGCGCACACGACCGCGGCCACGGCCGACACCGCACCGCCGATGTAGAACGGAGACCGCCCGCCGAACTCCTGGGCCATCCACCCGACCATCGGGCCGCCGATCGGGTTGCCGCCGATCAGCACCAGCACGTACAAGCCCATCACGCGTCCCCGCATCTCCGGGCTGACCGACGTCTGCACCAGCGCGTTCGCGGTGTTGAGGAAGGTCATCGTGGCGAAGCCGAGCGGGATCAGGCCGAGGCCGAACGTCAGGTACGTCGGCATGAACGCGGTGAGCAGCTCGAACACGCCCAAGAAAAACGCGGACACCAGCATCAGCCGCACCCGCGGGCGCCCCTTGGTGCCCCGGCGGGCGGACATCAGCGCGCCGGTGAAGGTGCCGACCGCGACCAGCGTCGAGAGGAGGCCGTAGCCGTCGGCCGCGGTGTGGAAGACGTTCGCCGCGACGATCGGCAGCGAGCTGAAGTACGTGATGCCGAACGTGCTGACGAACAGCACCAGCACCATCACCGTCATCAGGTCCGACCGGCGGCGGACGTACCGCAGGCCCTCGGCCAGCTGGCCCTTCTCGCGCGGGACGGCCGCGACACGGAACAGCTTGTCCGGGTTCATCAGGATCAGCCCGGTGATCACCGCGACCGTGCTGAGCGCGTTCGCGATGAACAGCCAGCCGGTGCCGATCCAGGTGATCGCGAACCCGGCGATCGCCGGGCCGACGATCCGCGCCATGTTGAAGATCGACGAGTTCAGCGCGACGGCGTTCGTGACCTGGTCACGGCCCACCATCTCGGCGACGAACGACTGCCGCGTCGGCACTTCCAGCGCCGCCGTCACGCCGAGGGTGAAGCACAGGACGTAGACGTGCCACAGCGCGGCGATCCCGCTCAGGTCGAGCACGCCGAGGATGACGGCCTGCGAACACGCCGCGACCTGGATCCAGGTGAGCAGCCGCCGCTTGTCGACGCGGTCGGCGAGGACGCCGGCCCACAGCGAGAGGAAGAGCGTCGGCGTGAACTGCAGCGCGACCGCGACACCGAGGGCGATCGGGTTGTTGCCGCTGAGGGTGAACACCAGCCAGTCCTGGGCGATGCGCTGCATCCAGGTGCCGATGTTCGAGATGACCTGGCCGGTGAAGAACAGCCGGTAGTTGCGGACGCGCAGGGAGGCGAACATGCTGCCGCGCTGGGGTCCGGACGGTGGTGACGCGGACGGCGGTGCGGCCGATTCCCGGGTAGCAGTGGTCTCGATCGAACTCTTGGTTTCGCTACCCGTGACCGTCACCGTGGTTAGTTCCCCGCCATCCTGTCTATGATTTCGGCGGCCTTGGAGAGCACTTCGAGCTCTTCGTCGCCGAGTTCCGCCAATTGCCGGTCCAGCCACGCCTCCCGCACGGAAATGGCCTTCCGAACGTAGGCCAGCCCGCTCTCGGACAGCTCGACGATGGCTTGCCTGCCATCGGTCGGGTGGGGGCGCCGCTCGACGAACCGCAGTTCCTCGAGCGCGGCGATCACCCTCGTCATCGAAGGTGGCTGGACGCCTTCCTTCGCGGCGAGCTGACCCGGGGTCAGCGCACCGCACTTGTGCAGGGTGGACAGCGCGGCGACCTGCGTCAGCGTGAGGTCGTCCCCGACGCGCTGTGCCCGCAGCCGGCGGTTGAGCCGGACCACCGCGAGACGCAGACGGCTCGCCAAAGAGCGTTCGTGCGTGTCGCCGGACATATAGTTAGCATACCTTACGAAACTTCGGCCGCAGGGGTGATCTCCGTCTAACCGCAACCTGGAACAGGTCCGTGCGTCTTCACCAGGAGCAGAACCTGGGGAGTCGGATGAACAAGAAGCTGGTGGGCTCGGCCGTGGTCGGCGCGGCGGTCCTGGCGATCGTGGTGGTCCAGTTCGTGGGCGGTGGCGAAGAAGCGCCCGCCGCCGCACCGCCGCCGCCCGCGCCGGCAATCACCAAAGGCACGTTGGAGACCTATCGGCTCGCGGATGCGACCGGTCCGGGCTCGGCCATCGAGATCCCGGTGCCGTCGTCTTGGGCCGTGAGCCGCGACAAAGAGCGCGCGAGCTTCCGGCAGGGCGAACTCCTCCTCGAGACCGACCGGGTGCCGATCACGCAGGAGGATCCCGTGAGCGGATTGCGCGCGCTGGCCGGCTCCCAGGGCACGGTTGCCGAGCACACCCCGATCGCCGACCGGGACGCCGCGGAATGGGACTTCACCTACGACCGCGGTGGCGTGTCGCGGCGCGTGACCGTGGTCGGCCTCGGCGCCGGTGACGCCCTGGTGACGGTGCGGTTCGAGGCCCCGGTCGCCGAATTCGAGCGCAACCGGGGCGTCCTCGACGAAGCCCTGAAGATCAGGGGCTGATCAGCGGAACGCCGCCTGCAGCGGCCCGACCGCGAAGTAGGCGACGAACGCCAGCGCGATCACCCACATCAGCGGGTGCACCTGGCGAGCCTTGCCGGTCGCGGCGCGGATCACGACGTAGCTGACGAACCCGGCGCCGATGCCGTTCGCGATCGAGTAGGTGAACGGCATCACGACGATGGTCAGGAACGCGGGCAGCGCGATCGAGTAGTCGGTGAAGTCGATGTCGCGGACCTGCGCCATCAGCATCGCGCCGACCACGACCAGCGCCGGCGCGGCCGCCTCGACCGGCACCACCTGGTAGAGCGGGGTCAGGAACATCGCGGCGATGAAGAGCACGCCGGTGACGACGTTCGCCAGTCCCGTCCGCGCGCCTTCGGCGATGCCGGCCGCCGACTCGACGAACACGGTGTTCGAGCTGGCCGAGCCGAACCCGCCGGCCGCGCCCGCGAGGCCCTCGACGAACAACGCCTTGCCGACGTTGGGGAGCTGGCCGTCCGCCGGGAGCAGGTCGGCCTCCTTCGCGAGGCCGGTCATGGTGCCCATGGCGTCGAAGAAGTCGGCCAGGACCAGCGTGAACACGAGCAGGCAGACGGTGATGATCGGCAGCCGCGTCCAGGCGCCGAACGAGACGTCGCCGACGAGCGAGAGATTCGGCAGGCCGAGCACCTGGTCCGGCAGCGCCGGGTAGCCGAGGTTCCAGCCCTTCGGGTTGGTGCCCTGCGACGGCCCGGCCTTGACGATCGCCTCGACGACGATGGCCAGCACGGTCGAGGTCAGCACGCCGATCAGGATCGCGCCCTTGACCTTCCGGACGACCAGGACGCCGGTGACCAGCAGGCCGACGACGAACACCGCGGTCGGCCAGGAGGCGATCGAGCCGTTGATGCCCAGGCCGACCGGGACGGTGGTGTGCGCGGCGTCCGGCAGCCGGCGCACGAAACCGGCGTCGACCAGGCCGATCAGGCAGATGAACACGCCGATGCCGACGGCGATCGCGGACTTCAGCGCGGCCGGCACCGCCCGGAACACCGCGGTGCGGAACCCGGTGAGCACCAGCAGGACGATGATCACGCCCTCGATGACGACCAGGCCCATCGCCTCGGGCCAGGTCATCTGCGGGGCGATGGTGACCGCGACCAGGCTGTTGATGCCCAGGCCGGTCGCGATGGCGAACGGGTAGTTCGCGACCAGGCCCATGAGGATCGTCATCACACCGGCGACCAGCGCGGTCACCGCGGCGACCTGCGGCACCGGGAGGATGCCGCCGAGGACGTCCTTGTGCGCGCCCGCGTCACCGGCCGAGAAGCTGCCGATGATCAACGGGTTCAGCACCACGATGTAGGCCATCGTCACGAAGGTGACCAGGCCGCCGCGCAACTCGCGCGGCACGGTCGACCCCCGCTCGGTGATCTTGAAGAACCGGTCCAGTGTGGACGTCCCGGTGCGGGTCGTCTCCTGCTCCGCCATTCGCCTGCCCATTCTCTCGCTGCTGCGGAGTACCCTTCACCACGTGAGTGAACCGATCAATCCACCGGAGGTTACGGGCTCGTTGCGGCACACGCCGGAGCTGCCCAAGAGGCTCACCGACCTGACACCGGTGGTGATCGTAGGCACCTCGATCTGGGCTGTCGCGCTGGTGGTGCTCTTCTTCACGACTTCGGGTCTGTGGGTGCGGACGGCGCTGTCCGGTTTCGCGCTCGGCTTCGTCGGCCTGGCGATCATCGCCTGGCAGCGCGCCGCCGCCCGCCGCGGGTCGAAGTCGGCCCAGCGGCTCTGAGGCCCTGAGGCGCTGGCGCTTACGCCAGCAGCGTCCGCGGCGAGGGGTCGTCGAGCAGCGCCGTGATCAGGTGCCGGTCGGGCCAGCGCCCGGCCGCCCAGGCGAACGCGCGGGCCAGGCCCTCCGAAGTGTCGGCCGCGTGCAGCCGGTCGTCGGACCACCACTGGACGTCGTGTTCGGCACCCTGGATGCGCACGGACAGCGGATCGTGCACCAGGACGCCGCCGTCCGGGAGCCGGATGCCGAGCTGGTCCGCGACGAGCTTCAGCGCGGGGAGCTCGGCCCAGGGCGCGTACTCGCCCTCGCTGACGACCCGGGCTTCCTCCGTGCTCGCGAGCGGCAGGTCGAGCAGGTCCGCGAGCCGCTCCGGGTCCTCGGGGGCGACCACGTACTGGCCGGGCTCGAGCGCTCCGGCGACCCACGGCACGTCCAGGACCAGCGCGTCGTCCACAACGGACCCGTCCGCGGCCCGGACGGCCCGCGGCACGCCCGGCTCCGAGCCGGACTCGATGACAGCGTCGTAAGCGCGCGTGGTCAGCCCGGGCGAGACCACGCGTTCCGGGTCGGCGAGCCGGTCAAGGAGGTCTCTCGCTTCGTCCACACTGGACAATGTCAGGTCCACCCGGACACCGGCAATCCGGAGAAGTTCTTCACTCAGGCCGACATCGGGAACCTCGTCGAAGAGCCCCGCCAGATCGGCGTCCGGCAGCCGCCATTCGTTCGGCGCGGCCCCTTCGAGCACGGCGTACTGCGCGATCCACCAAGCGGCGTGCCCGTGCGGCGCGCGCAGGGCGTGCCAGGTTTCCGGTCGCGCGGCGAGCAGGCGCAGGGCGGCGGGCCAGGCGTCGTCGGCGACGAGGTCCAGGTCGCGGATCGCGACGAGCGTCGACGGCGGCTCCGGCCGCGAGTCCCACCAGGCTTCCTCGTCGGGCAGGTCGTGGTCGGGCTCGTGCGGCTCGTCGTCGACCACCACCGCGAAGGAGTCGAGCACACCGGCGGCTTCGAGGGTGCTTTGCGGCCAGTCCTCGGCGAAGTCCTCGTCGAGGACGTCCATCGCACCGTCTTCCTCGAACACCTCCTCGTCGAAGATGTCGAGCAGCGGCGACGTCGGCAGGACGAGTTCGTCGGCCCGTCGCCAGGTATCGGTGCCGGGCAACGCGAGCGCACCGACCCAGCGCGGGGCGTCGTCCCCGCAGTCGGCGATCAGCCGCAGCACCGCACCGGCGAGCGTCGTACCGTCCAAACCGGACTTGATGTCCTCGACACTGCGCTCGACGGCGTCACGCAGAGGATCGGCGTTGAGCAGTTCGCGGGCGTCAGCGTGCTTGGCACCCAAGCGTTCCAGGAGCGGGTGCGAGGCGGCCGGGTGCACCAGCCGCAGGCCCGGGATGTCTACATCGGACAGCAGGTCGAGCAGTTCGGCCGAGCCTTCGACGAGCAGGCAGCCGCGGGCGCCCGGCAGCGTCCGGCCGTCCGACAGCGGAACGGGCAGGCCGTCCAGCCGCTCGGCGGCGAGCGCGTGCGACTCGACGGCGATCGCCAGCGCCGCGTAGAGTTCCCGCCACCAGCTCGGATCGCGCGTGACACCGGTGAGCGTGTCCAGCACCTCTTCGATGCCGATCACTTGCCCCGAAACGGCTTTGAGGACTTGCGCGGGCCCTTCGACCAGGCCGGGCACGAGCTCGGTGAGCAGCGCGGGCAGGCCGGGCACGTCGACGTCGAGCACCCGGGCCTGCCGACCGGCCACTTCCTTGCCGTCCTGACTGGACAGCCACGGTTCCACCGCGAGGACGGCCAAGACCTCGTCACGCAGCTTGTTGTCCACAGTGGACTTTGGAAATCCCGGTACCGGCACGAGCGCGAACCGTTGCCCGGGCGGCAGCAGCCGGACGAGCCCGACGTATTCCTTCGCCGCCGCCTCGAGCGCTTGCGCCAGTTCGGGTCCGGGCAGCGCGCGACGTCGCGACGGTTCGACCGGAACGGAAGCGAGCAGCCGCGCGGGCAGCGACAGTCCGTCGTCGGTGGGCGTCGGGGCGTGCAGAACGTCCTCGTCGAGCGGCCGGGGAGCCCCGCCGGCATCGACCGGGACGGCCCACACGACATCGCCGCGATGAGTCAGCCAGCGCGTTTCCCGTTCGGGGCCCCGGATTTCGACGTGGTCACCATCGGCTTCGCGCGTCCAAACGCGACCGTCGACGTCGAATTCCGCCAGCCAGGGCAGGGCCAGCAGCAGATCGGCGACGTCCCGGGCGAGGTCGTCGAGCAGGATCCGCCCGTCGACGCCGTCCCGCAGCGGCAGCCGGACTTCGGTGTCGAAGCCGGGCGGCACGTCGGCGGGAACGGGCCACGGGAGCCGCAGGACGGGAACGTCCCCCTCGATCCCGGCGGCTTGCCGGGTGCGATCGGCGGAGAAGGCGACCCCACCGGTGGCGGAGACGACGCGCGGTTCGTCGGAGACGGTCCGCACGGCGGCGAACCCGACCCCGAAGCGCCCGACGGTCTCCCCGGTCTTGCCGGAGGCCCGCAGCGAGGCGAGCGAGGCAACGCCCCGGGCGTCGAGCGGAGCACCGGTGTTGGCGAACCGCAGTTCGGAGTCCACAAGGGACACCCGAACCCGCCCGGGCATCCCCCCGGCCATGGCGGCATCGGCGGCGTTCTGCGCGAGCTCGACGAAGAGCCGATCCCGGTAGGCGCCGACACGGAGGTCCCGTTCGACGTTGGTGTCTTCGGTGAGCCGGGTGGGCGAGTCCCGCCAGGAGCGCAGCGTGGCCTCGCGGAGCCGCGCGGTCCCGAACGGATCGCCCGGCTCAGGGGTGTCGCCGATCACCGTTCGGGAGCGTTGTCGACCTGGGCTTGCGCTTCATCGGCCTCGCTCACGACATTGTCGGTGAGAACGGCGGGGGGAACTTCGCTGTCCTGAGGTTCACCGCCCTGAGCCGGCTCGGCCTGGGCCGGCTCCGCGTCGGCGGGTTCCGGCACCACGACGGCCTCAGCCTCAGCCTCAGCGTCAGCCGAGGTCGGCGCCGCTGCTTCTTGCGGCTCGGTCCCGGCAGCCTCGGTCACCTCGGCCGCTTCCGGCAGCTCGGTTTCAGCAGACTCGGCGGGAACAGGATCCACCTCCGCAGCATCCGACTCGGCGGCCACCGGAATTTCACCCGTCTCGGGCTCGGCCGCGGGCACGTGCGGCTCGGGAGCAGCCTGAACCACAGCCGCATCGGTGACCTCGGCTTGCGTCGGCTCGGCTTCCGCGGGCTCAGGCACCTCGTCCACCACCGGCTCGGCCACCGCAGGCTCCGCCACCGGTTCGGCCGGCGCCTCCGGAGCTGCGACCGGCTCGGCCACCGCCGCCTCCGCGACCGGCTCGGTCACCGCCGCATCCTCCGGCTCGGCCACCTCAGGCGCCACCGATTCCTCCGCCGCAGCACTCGGCTCGGCAACCTCTGCCGCCGCAGGCTCGGCTACCGCCGCATCACCCGGCTCAGCAACCTCTGCCGCCGCAGGCTCGGCTACCGCCGCATCACCCGGCTCAGCAACCTCCGCCGCCACCGGCTCGGCCACCGCCGACTCGGCCACCGCCGCATCACCCGGCTCAGCAACCTCCGCCGCCACCGGCTCGGCCACCCCTGCATCACTCGGCTCAGCGACCTCCGCCGCCGCAGGCTCCGCCGCCACCGGCTCGGCCACCGCCGCAGCACTCGGCTCAGCGACCTCCGCCGCCACCGGCTCGGCCACCCCTGCATCACCCGGCTCAGCGACCTCCGCCGCGACCGGCTCGGCTACCGCCGCATCACCCGGCTCAGCGACCTCCGCCGCCACCGGCTCGGCCGGAGCCGCAGGCTCGGCTACGGGCGCCTCGGCCACCACCGGCTCGGCAACCGCAGCAGCCGCCTCAGCAGACTCCGCCTGGGCCGTCTCCGGCTCCACCTCCGCCGGCGACACATCCGACTCCGCGATACCCGTCTCCGGCTCGGCCGCCGCCGTCTCCACTACCGCCGGCGACGGCGCCGGGGTGAAGTCCAGCAAAGAATCGTCGTACACCAGCTCGGCCACCGGGACCGATGAGGTCACCTCGACCTCCACCTCCGAGTGCGCTCCGCACCCGTACTCCACGTCCACCACGTGGCCGTCCGCCGGGGCGATGTCGTTGCCGCACACCCCGAACACTCCGCGCAGCGAGCCCGCCAGCGGTACGAAGAACCCGCACGTCCCGCACACGTCCGGCGCACTGCGGGCCATGTCCGACCGCGGTCCGAACTCGCCCGCGTGCCACCGGGCCGCCGCCTCCGTGCGGCCGAACCGGGACAGCGCGTGCACGCGGCCCAATCCCGCCTCGTGGGCGACCTCCTCCACCGCCGGGTCGTCCGACTGGAGGTACGCCGGCACCAGGCGGGGGTCGTTCTCCGCCGCCGGGAAGATGTCGCCCACTCCGAGGTCGCCCGCGCGCACCCGGCGCTCCCACGGCACCCACGCCGGGGCGACCAGCGCCGAAGGCCCGGGCACCAGCACGACCTCGCTGACCGTCACCGGCTCGTCGTCGCCCGCTGCCGCGACCGTGACCGACCAGCGCCAGCCTCCGTAGCCCGGGACTTGGGCCTCGAACAGGTGACTCGCCGTGACCGCGTCCTCGCGGCTGACCCCCACATGGGCGCCGAGCTGCTCCTCGGGTGCGTCCTCCAGCACCGCAGCTCGCGCGAACTCCACCGCTTCGGCGAGTTTGCGCTGCACGGAACCGTCGTCCAGGGTCAGCAGCAGAGTCATGCGGCCAATTGTGCCGCACGCATCCGCGGCGCCCGTGCCAGGCTGTTCTACGTGCGCACGCCGATCGTCACCTCGCTGCTGTTGGCCGCCGCGCTCGGCGGCTGTGCCGGTGCCCCGGAACAACCAGCCGGGCCGGAACGGCTCACCATCCAGGTGGTCGAGACGCTGCCGCACGACCCCGCCGCCTTCACCGAAGGCCTCGAGTTCGCCGGCGACACCCTCTACGAAAGCACCGGGCTCGCCGGGCGGTCGACGCTCACCGCGGGGCCGGCGGGCGGCGAGCCCCGGACCACGGCCACGCTGCCGTCGCCGCTGTTCGGCGAGGGCGTCACCGTCCTCGGGCCGACGCTGTGGCAGCTCACCTGGCAGGACGGGTTCGCCATCGAACGCGACTCGGCGACCCTCGCCGAGCTGCGGCGCGTGCCGTTCCAGGGCGAAGGCTGGGGCCTGTGCCACCAGGCCGGCGGCCGGCTGGTGATGAGCAACGGCTCCGCGCGGCTGACCTTCCGGGACCCGAAGACCTTCGCCGTCACCGGGGGCGTCGACGTCGGCCGCGACCAGCTCAACGAGCTCGAATGCGTCGGCGACGACGTCTACGCAAACGTTTGGCACACCGACACCATCCTGCGGGTCGAGGCCGCCACCGGACGCGTGACCGGGACGATCGACGCAGGTCAGCTGCGCGCGAAAGTGAACGCCACGGGCGCCGAAGACGTGCTCAACGGTATCGCCGCCGTCCCGGGCACCGGCGATTTCCTGCTCACCGGGAAGCAGTGGCCGGTCACGTTCCGGGTGAGGTTCGTCCCGGCGCCGGCGTGAAAGCACGGATGAGCAGGCGGAACCGGCCCCCGGTAAGGCAGGATTGACACGTGGCACTCTTCGGCTCGCGCTCCGGCTCCGACGGCACCCCGTCGGGTCAGCCGCACGGCCGGAAGTCCAAGCGGCGCTGGACGCCGGAACCGGGCGCCGCGCAGGCGCGGTCCTGGCGGGATGCCGCCGCGCCGCGCGCCGAGCACGGCAGCCCGCCGCCACCCACCCGCGTCCAGCGGCCCGTCCCGCCGCGCGCGGGCTTTCCCGACGGCCGCGTGCCGAACGCCGGCGAAGCCCCCACCGCGGCCGCGCCGGCGAACCACCGGCCGCCGCCCCCGCGCGGGGCCCGGCCCTATGACCCGCACCGCACCGAGCCGGTGCGCCGCGAGCCGCCCGGCAGTGGCTTCTACCAGGGCGAACGCTACCCGGGCAGCGGCGAGTACGAGCACTACGACACCGGCGGCTACGCGGGCGAACCGCGGCCGCCGGAGCCGGCGCCCCAGCCACCGCAGCCGCCCCGGGAAGAGCCGCGCACGCCGGGCGGGACGCCGAAGCTGCCGAAGAAGATCACCGTCACGCGGGTGGCGGCGATGCGCAGCCGCCAGCTGACCGGCCAGGCCGTCGACGCCTTCCAGCGCGCGACGAAGGCCGACGGCGCCGAGAAGTCCGGCCTCACCTCGCTGACCTACGCCGTGATGCTGAACTACGCCAGCGACGCGGCGATGGCGATCGCGCTGGCCAACACCCTCTTCTTCGCCGCCACCAGCGGGGAGAGCAAGGGCAAGGTGGCGCTCTACCTGCTCATCACGATCGCGCCGTTCGCGCTGGTCGCGCCGGTGATCGGGCCCGCGCTCGACAAGGTGCAGCGCGGCCGGCGGCTGGCGATGTGCGCGTCTTCGGTCGGCCAGGGGCTGATGGCCGTGGTGATGGCGCTGCACTTCGACGACTGGCTGCTCTACCCGGCCGCGCTCGGGATGATGGTGCTGTCGAAGTCGTTCACCGTGCTCAAGGCCGCGGTCACCCCCCGGGTGCTGCCGTCGGAGATCACGCTGTCCAAGACGAACGCCCGCCTGACCACGTTCGGCCTGGTCGCCGCCGGCGTGTTCGGCGCGGTGGCCAGTGGCATCAACGCGATCTCCGGCTCGGCGGGTGCGCTGTGGTTCACCGCGCTGATCTGCGTCGCCGCGGCCGTGCAGTCGATGCGGATCCCGGCCTGGGTGGAGGCGACCGAGGGCGAGGTGCCGACTTCCCTTTCGGCTCACCCGAAGGAGAAGAAACGGCGTCAGCCGATGGGGCGCCACATCGTCGTCGCGCTCTGGGGCAACGGCTCGGTGCGCGTGCTCACCGGCTTCCTCATGATGTTCGCCGCGTTCGCGGTCAAGGCGCAGACCGAGGGCAGCGGCCAGACGCCGTTCATGCAGCTGCTGCTGCTCGGCGTGATCGGTGCCGCGGCGGGGGCCGGCGGTTTCCTCGGCAACGCGCTGGGCTCGCGCCTGCACTTCGGCAGCCCGGACCAGGTGATCGTCGGGTGCGTGGCGGGCTGCGTACTGGCCGCGCTGGTCGCGACGATCCTGCCCGGCCTCGCCACGGCCGCGATCGTCGGCCTGGTCGGCGCGACGGCCAGCGCGCTGGCCAAGATCAGCCTCGACGCCGTCATCCAGGAGGACCTGCCCGAGGAGTCGCGCGCTTCGGCGTTCGGCCGCTCGGAGACCGTGCTGCAGCTGGCCTGGTGCCTCGGCGGCGCGGTCGGCCTGCTGCTGCCGCCGACGTACTGGATCGGCTTCCTGGTGATCACGGTCGTGCTGGCCGTCGGGTGCGCGCAGACGTTCCTGGTGCGCCGCGGCGGCTCGCTCGTGCCCGGCCTCGGCGGCGACCGGCCGCTGCGCCCCGAGCCGACCGGCAGCTTCCCGGCCCAGGGCCTGCCCAGCGACCCGCGAGCCCGCCGGTAGGCTCCGGCCATGCGACGTTCCCGGGTGGTGGCCCTGCTTGCGGCCGGTGGGTTCGCGGTGGCCGGCTGCTCGGCGCCCGGCCCGGCCGAGGTCACCTTCTACGCCGACGGCCACACCATCAACTCCGCCCCCGTGCTCACGTGCGACTACTCGCAGAAGCTCGCGCAGCCCTGCAACGCGAAGGGCTCGACGCAGACGCTGAAGGTCCGCCCGGGCAAGCCGGTGCAGATCTCGGTGCCCGGCGAAGTCGCGGACTCGCCCTGGCAGATCGTCTACGAGTACGTGACCCCGCAGGGCGAGTTCAAGCAGAGCGCCCCGATCCCGTTCACGTCACTGGACCGCTACGCCTACACGGTCACGCCGCCGACGCCCGCCGACCGCATCTCGGCGGTGGACGTGCAGAAGTACACGGCCGTGCTCAACGCGGACACCGGCGAGTCGGGCCTGCTGCCCAGTGACGTGTGGGGCCTGCGGCTGGAGGCTTAGGGATCGATGTCGCGGGCGACCGCGCGCATGATCTCGGCGATCTGCTTGGTGTGCTTGCGGTCCGGGTAGCGGTTGCGCCGCAGGTCCGGCTGCACCTTCAGCTCGAGCAGCTTGATCATGTCCTCGATCAGGCCGTGCAGCTCCTCGGCCGGGCGACGGCGCGCCTCGGCGACGGACGGCGGCGGGTCGAGCAGCCGGACGGAGAGCGCCTGCGGACCGCGGCGGCCGTCGGCGACGCCGAACTCCAGCCGCTGGCCGGCCTTCAGCCCCTCGACGCCCTGCGGCAGCGCGGCCTTGCGAATGTAGACGTCGGCGCCACCGTCCTGCGTGACGAACCCGAACCCCTTCTCCGCGTCGTACCACTTGACCTTGCCGGTCGGCACTTCCCTCACCAGTCTTTCTGCTGTCCGCTCACGACGAACGCGCCCGGGGCGTACCCAGGGCGCGCTGGGTAAAGGGTATCTCGCCACAGGCCCTGGGGAGAAGCCGATACCGCCGGATACTGTGCCGGCCGGTACTGACCCGACCACAGTCACGGCCGAATGACTTCTCGACAACGGCTACTTGCCGCCTGGGGGTCGGCCTGCTTCTGGCCGACTCAGTACCCTCTTGCTTCATGAAGAGCACGACGAAGGAGGCGGGCGTGGCCGCTCCCGGCAAACCGTTCCTGATGCGCATCGGCATCGGGCTTTTCGGTCTCGGCATGGTCGCCGTGCTGGCGGTGTTCATCATGTTCGCCGCC
The DNA here is from genome assembly GCF_040681595.1 of Amycolatopsis sp. NPDC051716. Classification (NCBI taxonomy): domain Bacteria; kingdom Bacillati; phylum Actinomycetota; class Actinomycetes; order Pseudonocardiales; family Pseudonocardiaceae; genus Amycolatopsis; species Amycolatopsis sp. NPDC051716. The sequence continues at coordinate 96,286 of NZ_JBFAZA010000021.1, forward strand.
GGCCTGGAGAACCTGCCGGTGTGGCTGTCCCTCGCCGCCGGGGTGATCACGCCCCTGGGCCTGGCGCTGGGCTTGATCGCGCTGGTGATCGAGGCGCGCGCCAAGAAGTAGCGTTAGGGCACCACGCTCCCCGCGAACGTCCGCTCGAACCACTCCGGGAACTCGGTCAGCGATTCGAACACCACCTCGGCGCCTTCGCTGAGCAAGAGCGTGCGATCGCACGGCCCGGTGGTGACGCCGACCGGGATCGCCCCGGCGGCCAGCGCACCCCGGATGTCACCGGCGTGATCTCCGACATACACCCGGGCGTGGTGGGCCAGCAGCGCCTCGGCTTTCTGGGTCGACCACAGCTCGCCGACGACCTCGTCGACGTCGAGCCCGAGCGCGTCCACGTGCAGCTGCGCGTTGGGCCCGTACTTGCCGGTGACGACCAGCGTGCGCCCGCCCGCGGCCCGGACCGCGCGAAGTGACTCGACCGCGCCCGGCAGCGCGACCGCGCTCGGCACGACCACCTCGGGGTACATCGCGCGGAACCGGTCGACGAGCCCGGGGATGCGTTCCTCGGGCGCTTCGAAGCCGCGCAGGATGTCGTCGAGCGGCGGGCCGAGGTTGGCCGCGAACGCGTCGCCGTCCAGCGGCAAGCCGGATTCGACGCCGAGCGCGTTCATCGCCGCGGCCATGCCCGGCCGGGCGTCGATCAGTGTCATGTCGAGGTCGAACCCCACGGTGATGCCCACAGCCGACACGGTAGCCGCAGGGACCGACAGTTTTACACCACGACCGACCGTGTACACCGCCTTGACAGCAGAGCGATCTGTGTCAAGGTGAAAGTGTGACCAGCTTCACCGAGCGGACGAAGGCGTCCCTGCGCGAAACGCTGCTCGACGCGGCCGCCGACCTGCTGCCGGACCGCGGCCACGCGGGCCTGCGGATGGCCGACGTCGCCGCGAAGGCCGGCGTGAGCAGGCAGACGGTCTACAACGAGTTCGGGAACAAGGCGGCGCTGACCCAGGCGGTGGCGCTGCGCACCGCGGCGGAGTTCCTCGACGGGATCCGGCAGCGGTTCGAAACGGCGGACGGGCTCCTGGCGGGCATCCACCACGCCGTCGTCTACACGATCGAGCACGCGCGGGAGAACCGCCTGGTCGCGGCGGCGCTCGGCACCGAAGCGGGCGAGGACCTGCTGCCGCTGCTCACGACCCGGGGCGAGCCGATCCTCAGCGCGGCCGCGGCCCTCGCCGCCGAGCAGTACCGCGAGTTCGAACCCGGGCTCTCGGCCGAAGCCGCGGCGCTGCTCGCGGAGACCGCCGTGCGCCTTTCCCTGTCGCACCTGGTGCTCTCCACGCACTCGGCGGCCGAAGCGGCCGACGCCGTCACCGCGGTACTGGAACCCGCCATCCGCCAATTCGTCCACAATGGAGTGACACCATGACCGAAACGCTGCCCGAGCTGCGGACCGGCTTCTCCTCGCTGCGCAAGGGCGGGCTGAACTGGGACTCGTTCCCGCTGCGCCTGTTCGTCAAGGGCAACAAGAAGTTCTGGAACCCGGCGGACATCGACTTCAGCCGGGAACGCGAAGGCTGGGACTCCCTCAACCCGGAACAGCAGCGCAGCACGACCTACCTCGTCGCGCAGTTCATCGCCGGCGAAGAGGCGGTCACCGAGGACATCCAGCCGTTCATGCGGGCGATGTCGGCGACCGGCCGGTTCGGCGACGAGATGTACCTGACGCAGTTCTGCTTCGAGGAAGCCAAGCACACCGAGGTGTTCCGGCGCTGGATGGACGCGGTCGGGCTGACGCAGGACCTCCACCCGTTCGTCGCCGAGAACCCGCACTACCGCAAGCTCTTCTACGAAGAGCTGCCGCAGTCGCTGCGGGCGCTGGAGGACAATCCCAGCCCGCTCAACCAGATCCGCGCGAGCGTCACCTACAACCACGTGATCGAGGGCAGCCTCGCGCTCACCGGGTACTACTCGTGGCAGCTGATCTGCACCCAGCACGACATCCTGCCGGGCATGCAGGAACTGGTCCGCCGCATCGGCGACGACGAGCGCCGCCACATGGCCTGGGGCACGTTCACCTGCCGCCGCCACGTCGCCGCGGACGACTCCCTGTGGGACGCGGTGCAGCAGCGGATGGGCGAGCTGCTGCCGCACGCGTTGAGCATGATCCAGTGGGTGCAGGACCAGTTCGAGGAACTGCCGTTCGACAACGACCCACAGGAGATCATCCAGTACGCGGCCGACCGGGCGCAGCGGCGGCTGGGCGCGATCGAGTCGGCACGCGGGATGCCGGTGGAGCAGATCGACGTCGACTATTCGCCCGAGCAGCTCGAGGAGACCTTCGGCGAAGAAGACGCGAAGGCGATCGCGGAGGCCGCCGCGGCGGTTTCCTGAGGACGCTCGCCGGGCGGGGGCACCGCCCGGCGAGCGGTCGTCAGCTCGCCGGCCAGTAGACCGCGTGCCAGCCGAAGGACAGGTTGGACCGGCCGATGACCGTGCCGTCCGGGCCGATCCCGGTGGCCCAGCTGTTCTGGCCGCCGGGCAGGACGCCGAGGATCGTTTCCGTGCCGTCGGCGGCCCAGCGGGCCGCGACCGAGTCGACGTTGCCGACGGCCGTGCCCGCCGCGTTGATCGCGACCGCCTCGGACGGCCGGGCGGGCTCCAGCACGGTGACCCCGCCCGCGGACCAGCGCACGGCCCGGTTGCCGGCGAAGTCGACGTACCCGCTGCCGACGACCACCCCGAAGCGGTTGATCGCGCGCGGCGTCGCGGAAGCCGGTGGCGCGGGCCAGTCGAGCCGCACCTGCCGCCCGTCCCGCTTCCAGGCCACCGCGGCCGGCGAGCCGGCCTCGGTGACGGTTCCGGCGGTCACGCCGGAGTCGTTGATCGCGGCGGCCGTGGCGCCGGGGTTGCCCTGGCTGCCCGGCGAGAGATCGGTGATCGCGCCGGTGGCCGTCCAGCGGACCGCGTGCTGGTCGCCTGCGGAATCCCAGGCGTTTCCGCTGATCAGCGCGCCGTCCGCGGTGATCCCGGTGACGACGGCCTGCCCGCCGCCGGGCAGCGACGCGAGCCGGGTGACCGAGCCGTCCGGAGCCCAGCGCAGCGCGATGTACGTCCCCTCCGGGCTGCTCCCGCCGCCGGCGGTCACGCCGGTCCGGCTGATGACGACCGCGTCGGACGTCCCGGCCCACCGCAGCGCGGTGACCGAGCCGTCCGGAGCCCAGCGGACGGCGTGCGGGGCGCCGCTCACGTCGTGGGCCCAGCCCACGGCCACCCCGGCGTCGTTGACGGCGACCGCCGAGCCCTGTTCGCCACCCAGCGTCGGCAGGGCGCTGATCCGGCCCTGGCGGTCCCACTTCACCGGGTGGTACCGCAGGCGCACGTCGTACGGGTACGACTCGCCGACCATGGTGCCGTCGGCGTTGATCGCGCTCACGCCACTGAACCGGTCACCCGGCAGGGTGCCCAGGTCGACGGGCCCGTCGGTGGCCGCGGACGCCACGCCCGGCAGGCCCAGCGCGGCCGCCGCGAGCAGCGTCCCCACGGTGAGCGGTTTCTTCAGACTGGACAGCACGACTACCCCCTCCCGCGGCGGCTCCCGTCGCTTCCGTCCGGAAGCGCCCCCTCCGCCGCGACGGGACAACGCGTGGCCACCCCGGCCGGTTTAGGCGCGTGTGGGCACCTTCGCGAAGGTGCCCACACGGGTTCACCACTCCCAGCCGGAGATGATCATCACTTGCCTCCCTTCGCGGAATCGCGAAGGGGCAACGCCCGGACGTCCCGGGTGGTTTAGGCGTACTTGGCCGCCGCGGCCTGCTCCAGGCCCAGCAGGCTGATCGACTTCTCCCGCATCTCGACCTTGCGGACCTTGCCGGTCACCGTCATCGGGAACTCCTCGACGACGTGGACGTACCGCGGGATCTTGTAGTGCGCCAGCTTGCCGCTGCAGAACTCGCGCACCTTTTCCGCCGTCAACGGCGAAGCGCCTTCGCGCATCCGGACCCAGGCCATCAGCTCTTCGCCGTACTTCTCGTCGGGGACGCCGATCACCTGCGCGTCGAGGATGTCCGGGTGTGTGTACAGGAACTCCTCGATCTCGCGCGGGTACAGGTTCTCGCCGCCGCGGATGACCATGTCCTTGATGCGGCCGGTGATGTTGACGTAGCCGTCGCCGTCCATCACCGCCAGGTCGCCGGTGTGCATCCAGCGGGCCGCGTCGATCGCCTCGGCCGTCTTGTCGGGCTGTTCCCAGTACCCGAGCATCACCGAGTACCCGCGCGTGCACAGCTCGCCCGGCTCGCCGCGCGGGACCGTCAGGCCGGTTTCGGGGTCGACGACCTTGACCTCCAGGTGCGGCCCGACCCGCCCGACCGTCGACACGCGGCGCTCGATCGAGTCGTCGGACCGGGTCTGCGTCGACACCGGGGACGTCTCGGTCATGCCGTAGCAGATGGACACCTCGGCCATCCCCATCCGGGCGATGACCTGCTTCATCACCTCGACCGGGCACGGCGAACCGGCCATGATCCCGGTGCGCAGCGACGTCAGGTCGAACTCGCCGAAGTCCGGGTGGTTGAGCTCGGCGATGAACATCGTCGGCACGCCGTAGAGCGACGTGCACCGCTCGGCCGCGACCGCTTCGAGGGTGGCGCGCGGGTCGAACGCCGGGGCCGGGATGACCATGCAGGCGCCGTGGCTGGTGCAGGCCAGGTTGCCCATCACCATGCCGAAGCAGTGGTAGAAGGGCACCGGGATGCACACCTTGTCCTGCTCGGTGTAGTTGCAGAGCTCGCCGACGAAGTAGCCGTTGTTCAGGATGTTGTGGTGCGACAGCGTGGCGCCCTTGGGGAAGCCCGTGGTCCCGGACGTGTACTGGATGTTGATCGGGTCGTCGGCCGACAGCCCGGCCTGCAGGTGGGCCAGCTGCGCCGGGTCACCCCCGCGGCCGGCGTCCAGCAGCGCCTGCCAGCCCTCGCTGCCCAGGATCACGACCTGCTCGAGCCCCGCGCACTTCTCGCGCACCTCCTCCGCCATCGCGGGGTAGTCGGACGTCTTGAACGCGTCCGACGCGACCAGCAGCCGGATCCCCGCCTGGTTGAGGACGTACTCCAGTTCGTGCGCGCGGTAGGCGGGGTTGATGTTGACCAGGATGGCGCCGATCTTCGCCGTCGCATATTGCAGGAACGTCCACTCCGCCCGGTTCGGCGACCAGATGCCGACCCGGTCACCCTTGCCGATGCCCCGCGCGACCAGCCCCAGCGCGAGCGCGGCCACCTCGGCGGCCAGCTCCCGGTAGGTCCACCGCGTGCCGGCGGCCCGGTCGACGAGGGCGTCCCGCTCCCCGAACGCGGCCACCGTCCGGTCGAAGTTGTCGCCGATGGTGTCCCCGAGCAGCGGAACCTCCGAGGTCCCCGAGGCGTAGCTCGGCAGGGCGGGCGCGTCAGGCATGGTGCCTCCTGAAGTCGACGGTGACTGCCGCCGAGTCTAAGAACCAGGTACCGGGACAGCCAGGTCGGTGGCAGGATCCACCCGGGAACGAGGGAGGGAACCCGATGCGAAGAATCCTGGCTTTGGCGTCCGCAGTCCTGCTGCTCACGGTGGCCGCACCGGCGTCGGCGGCGACGCGGGTGATCGTGCTGCCCGGTGCCACGTCCGCCGAAGGGATCACCGCCGCCGGCGGCGGTACCTACTACACCGGCGACCTCTTCGCCGGCACGATCTTCCGCGAGGACGTCCGGAGCGGGACGGCCGAGCGCTTCATCGAGGCGCCGCCCGGCACCGCGGCGGCCGGGGTGGACCTGGACCGCCGCCACGACCTGCTGTTCGTCGCCGGCGCGGACCACGGCAAGGCGTACGTCTACGACGTCCGCACCAAGGCGAAGGTCGCCGACTACACCTTCGGCGACCCGCAGACGTCCTACATCAACGACGTGGCGGTGACCCCGCAGGGCGCGTGGTTCACCGACTCGTACCACCCGCAGCTGTTCTTCGTGCCGATCGTGGCCGGCCGGCTCGGCACGCCCCGCACCCTGCCGCTGAGCGGGCCGGGCGCCGGCGGCTCTCCGGGCAGCTTCTTCATGAACGACGTCATCGCCACGCCGTCCGGCGACACCCTGCTCGTGGCCGCCACGATCCCCGGCAAGGTGTACAAGATCAACCCGGTCACCGGGGCCAGCGCGGAGATCGCCGGCGTGGACGCGCCCAGCGTCGTCAGCCTCGTGCTCGAAGGGCACCGGCTCTGGGCGGTGCAGCTCGACGACAAGATCACCCGGTGGTGCCTCGACGGCGACCTGAGCCACGGCACGGCGGCCGGCACGATCACCGATCCGCTGTTCGACCAGCCCGTCTCGGCGGCGAAGGTCGGCGACCGGCTCGCCGTCGTCAACTCCCACATCTACAGCGGCACGCCGCCCACCAGCCCCACCTACGAGGTCCTCGTCGTCGACGCGTGAGTTGGTAGGGTCCGAACGGACTTCGAGGGGGCGTTCGATGGCCGGCGAGGGGTTTCGCGACGAGCTGACCCAGCTGCTGCAGGCGCGCTACCCGCTGCTCGTCGTCGAGACGCACGAGGAGCAGCGGGTCCTGCGGGAAATCCGCGCGGTCGCCGAAGACGCCCACCGGCTGCGGACCCCGCGGCGCGTCTACGTCTGGTCGTCCACCACCGGCCTGGCGCCCGCGGGCGGCCCGCCGATCAGCGAGACCCGCACCGCGGCCGCCGCGCTCGAACGCATCTACGGCTGGGGCGAGCCCGCCGTCTTCGTGTTCGCCGACCTGCACCCCTCGCTGGTGTCCGAGGGCGGCCACCGGCCCGATCCCGACGTCGTGCGCCGGCTGCGGGAGCTCGCCGCCGCGTTCAAGACCCGGCCGGTGCCGCTGAGCCTGATCCTCGTGTCGCCGTCGCTGCCCGTGCCGCCGGAGCTGGAGCACGACGCCACCGTCGTCGACTTCCCGCTGCCCGACCAGCGCCAGATCGGCGAGCTGCTGGACAGCATGGTCGCCGCGCACCGGCAGAACGTCCGGATCACCATCGACCGCGACGACCGCGACATGATCGTCGCCGCCGCGCGCGGGCTCACGCTGCCGGAGGCCGAAAACGCGTTCGCCAGGGCCCTGGTCGAGGGCGGCGGGCTCGATCCGAGCGACCTCGAGCTGATCCTCGCCGAGAAGCGCCAGGCCGTGCGGCGGTCCGGGATGCTCGACATCGTGCCGGCGGAGACGAGCTTCGACGCCGTCGGTGGCCTCGACCGGCTCAAGCGCTGGCTGACCAAGCGCACCGGCACCTGGACACCGGCGGCGTCGGCGTACAACCTCGCGGCGCCGAAGGGCCTGCTGCTCACCGGCGTGCCCGGCTGCGGCAAGAGCCTGTCCGCGGTGTGCGTCGCGAACATGTGGCGGCTGCCGTTGCTGCGGCTGGACCTCGGGCGCGTCTTCGCCGGGCTCGTGGGCTCGAGCGAGAAGAACATCCGCACGGTCATCCGCACCGCGGAGGGCATCGCGCCGTGCGTGCTGTGGGTCGACGAGATCGAGAAGGGCCTCGCCGGGGCCGGCGGCGGGGGTGACGGCGGCACCGCGCGCCGCGTGTTCGGCACGTTCCTGTCCTGGATGCAGGAGAAGTCGGCGCCGGTGTTCGTGATGGCCACCGCGAACCAGGTCGGCTCGCTGCCGCCGGAGTTCCTGCGCAAGGGCCGGTTCGACGAGATCTTCTTCGTCGACCTGCCCTCGGCGGCCGAGCGCGCCGCGATCTGGCGGATCCACCTGGGCAAGCGCGTCACCGATCCGTTCGTGGGCAGCGAACTGCGGCTGGACGACGCGCTGTTCGCCGAGCTCGCCGACGTCAGCGCGGGCTACAGCGGCGCCGAAATCGAGCAGGCGGTGCTGTCCGGCCTGGTCGACGCGTTCGCCGAGAAGCGGCCGCTGCGCCGCGACGACCTGGTGCGGGCGGTGAAGTCGACCGTGCCGCTGTCGGTCACCCAGGCCGACGAAATCCTGGCCATCCGGAACTGGGCGGAGACCAGGGCCGTCGCCGCCACGGAGACCGCGGTTCCCGGTTCGGAGCCCGTCGCGCCGCCGCCCCCGGCGGCACCGAGTGGGAGGACGATCGACGTATGACGCACCGCGTGACCGTGACCATCGGCAGGGACGGCTCGATCAGCGCCGAGACGCACGGCGTGACCGGCTCGAAGTGCCTCGACTACATCCCGCTGCTGGAGGACCTGCTCGACGCGGAGACCGTGACGTCGGAGTTCACCGAGGACTACCGGCGCACGACCACGTCCGCGGAAGACACCGCTTCGCAGCAGCAGTCGCAATGGAACTCCTGAACCTCCACCGGATCGTCGACACGACCGCCGCCGAGGGCCCCGGCGTCCGGTGTGCCGTGTGGACGCAGGGGTGTTCGGTGCGCTGCCCGGGCTGCTTCAACCCGCAGACGTGGACGACCCGCGGCGGGTTTTCCCTTTCGTGGCAAGACCTCGTGGCGCGCGTGCTCGCCGTCCCCGGCATCGAAGGCGTCACGCTGCTCGGCGGTGAGCCGTTCGACCAGCCCGAGCCGCTGGGTCGCTTCGCCGCCGCGGTGCGCTCGGCGGGGCTCTCGGTGATGACGTTCACCGGGCACGTCCTGGAGGACCTGCCGCCGTCTCCGCTGTTGGATTCGACGGATCTCCTGGTGGACGGGCCGTTCCTGGCGGACCGGCCCGAGCCTGCCCGGCCGTGGGTGGGCTCGGCGAACCAGCGGTTCCACTTCCTGAGCGACCGCTACGACGAGTCGATCTTCACCACCCCGAACCGCCTGGAACTGACGATCGCCCGCGACGGCGCGATCGAGCTGAACGGGTTCGCCACCACCGAAGTACTCGAAGCGCTGCTCGAAGGGGAACGCCGATGAGTGTCACGCTCAAGCTGCGCAGTGCGGCACTGGCCCAGCTCGACGCCGCCACGATCGCCGCGCACGCGCATGCGCAGCCCGGGGTCGTCACCGTGCGGACCCGGATGCGCCACCGCGACCTGCTGGCCCGCGCGCTCGCCGGCTTGCGGGCGCAGGTCACCGACGACGGCACGTCGGTCGTCGCCGCTTGGGAGGGCCGGCGGATCACGTTCGGCTACGGCCCCGAGGGTGTCCAGGTGGCGCACGTCGACGGGCCGGGCCTGGTGCCCGAGGAAGCTTCGCGGCTCGTGTTGTCGGTCGATGAGGCGTATGCGGCCGAAGTGCAGCGGGCGGTGCTCGCGCGGCTGAAGGACCGGGCGGCTCAGGCGGGCATGCGCGTCGAAGCGGAGCGGGTCAACGCCGACCAGTCGATCAGCGTCACGCTGGCCGCCACGTCGTGACCGAGACCAGGGTCGGGCTGATCGAGTTCGGCAAGGCGATCCACGACTCGGTCACCGTCCCCGGCCTCGGGGAGCTGCCAGGCGGGCAGGTGAGCGCGGGGCGCGCGGTCCGCGGCGCCCGCGCGCGGCTCCGCCGGGGCGATCGGATCGTCGAGGACAACCTGCGCCTGGGGATCGTGGTGCGGAAAAAGTACTTCTCCAGTGACGTCGAGCCGGTGACCGACGCCGGGTTCCTGAAGGACGTGTTCGTCGCCGTCGGGCGGCGCGATCTCGGCAACGGCGACGCGCTGGAGCTGTACACCGATGACACCGTCGGCCCGGACATGAGCCGTCCCGAGGGTGCCGCGTCGGTGGTGGCGCCGGCTTTCGAGCCACTGACGGGGTTCCACGCGCAAGTGCGGGTCCGGAACGGCGTCCTGCGGTTCGGGGCGTTGTGTTCTTCGACGCGCGGCGGCCAGCCGATGCGGGTGCTCGGGCTGTTCGGGCCGGCCGGGCCGCTCGAGGAGCTGTCATCGGGTCAGGTGGGGACGGTGTTGCTGGGCTTCCAGTGCGACGCGCCCCCGATGGCCGGCGACACGCTGACGGCGTTCCCGTCGCCGGAGTTCGTGGAGCAGCGCGACGGAACGGCGGTGGTGCACGGCGTCAGCGACCTCGGCCAAGGTTCGGTGGTGGCGGCGGTCGAGGTGCCGGAGGGGAGGAGTGCGGCGTTCACGGTGGGGGTGCGTGTCCGGGTGCTGCGGCCGATCGGCACGACGTTCAACGAGCGGAGCACGGTCATCACCGCGGGGCTGCCGGTGCTTTCCCTGGCGCGCGACGGGATCGCGGTGCGGACGACGGCGGGGTCGCGGGTGTTCACGGTGGGGCTCGGGACGCGGGATCTGCGCCAGAACGACGTGATCGAGGCGTATGTGCCTTCTTCGCCCCCTTTGTCGCCACCTCCGCCTCCCCCGGTGGCGGTGGTGGACGTCAACGCGGCGCCGGCTTCCGATTTGGCTGGTCTTCCGGGCCTTACGCCATCGCGGGTGGCAACGGCCCTGGAGCTGCGGCAGCGGCAGGGCGGCTTCCCGGACGTGGAGGCCTTCGGAGTGGCGATCGGCTTGCAGCCGCACGAAATAGTCCGGTTGCGCGGACGGGCGACGGCCGGTCGGGTGGCGTTGCCGGAGACGGGCGTTCGTCAGCTGGACATCTGAGGGATTCCGCTACGCTCGGGAACGTGCCGGAGGAATTCTCGCTGGGTTTGACGGAGGTCACCGCGGCGGTCCGGCGCACGGGTCTCCCGGCGCACTGGCACCCGTTCGAGATCCCCAGCCCAGGCCACACGCTGGAGGAGCACGAACGCATCCTGGCGGCGGCGTGGGACGCGATGCGAGGGCGTGGGCTGGCGGGGCCGGAGAAGCTGGACATCGAGGTGGAGCAGACGCTGCGCGCCTGGACCCAGCCGGAGGTGCTGATCATCGTCCGCGCGGCGGAGGTGGCGGACGGCCGCCAGGTGTTCTACCGAGCGACGATCGGCCACGGCCTGGGCGTGTACTCGGAGCGGGTGCCGGACGGGATCAACTTCGTCCAGATCCGCCCCGACCACCTGGTCGACGCCCTGGTCGGCATCCTTCCCCGCTACGGGCCGTTACCGGTGGCCCCGGCGACGTCGACGGTGGGCCCGAGCCGGCCACCGGACACCGAAGCACTGCGGGAGTACGCCCAGTGGGCCCCGCACCGCCACGGAACGTTCGAGCTCTCGACCCGGGCCGGCCAGGGCAACCTCCGCCCGGTGGGCACGGTGACCTTCGTCGACACCGACGCGGGCCGCTACCTGACGTTCACCGAGCCCCTGCCGGGCGGCGAGTCCCGGTTGAGGTTCGTCCCCTCGGACGGGGGACACCTGAGAGGGTGGTTGCACGAGCGCATCGCGGAGACGACCCAGCGGTGACCCGCGTCCTCGCATCGGCGCGTGATCTACCCGTAGTGTTCAGGTTGTGACCCGAGCAGCCACCGTCCTCGCCTTGGCCACCCTGGCGCTCGCGCTGAGCGCCTGTGACAGCAAGGTGGGGGGTACGCCGCAGGCCGCGGGCACGTCGTCGAGCAGCGCCTCCACGACCAAGCCGAGCGGCGCGACGGGTGACAACCCGTTCGGGGACATGAAGCCCTGCGCCACGCTCGACCGGGCCCTGAATGGTCAGGGCTACCCGGCCTCCGTACCAACCACTGCTGATGCGGCGCGCAGTTGCACGACCGAGAAGAAAACCGGTGACGAGACGGTCGGCGTGACCATCTCCTTGCACGCCGGTCAGACGATCAACGAGAACATCGCCGACCCCAGCAAGGCCTCGACCGGCACGGTCAACGACCGGCCCGCCGTCCAGGAGCGCGAACCCATCGGGGCGAAGGGCCAGTGCGCCGTCGCGATGGAGGTCAAGCCGAAGTCGCGCGCTGTCGTATCGGTGGCCTTGAGTTACGGCACCACGGACCAGGCCTGCACGGATGTCAACGACGTCGCGACCAAGGTCGAGCCGCTCCTGCCGCGGTCTTGATTTCTCTGCCATGCGTAACGTACGAACCGCGACCCGGCCGAGCTTCGAGCACCGAACCGCCTTGACCGTTCTCGTCCCGCTCGCCCTGAGCGGCTGTGGAAGCGAAGTCGCGGGGACACCCCGAACAGTTGCCTCGTTTTCGGGCGGCACGCCGACTACCCTGCCCCGCCGCACAGGAGCCGACCCGTTCGCCCGGCTGAACCCGTGCCAGATCCTCGATCAGGCGCTTACCGGGCAGGGCTACTCCGCCGCGAAGCGGAGCGACGCCGATGCGGCCCACAACTGCGACGCGAAGATGACCGACTACGGCATCATCGGCCTGGCCCTCCAGCCGGGCAGACGATCGATCAGACCATCGTCGACCCGCGCAAGGCCGTGACCGGGGACGTCAACGGGCGACCCGCCGTGCAGGAGCGCGAGGCACTTGGGGGCACGGGCTCCTGCGACGTCTCCATGGAGGTAGCACCGAACTCGCGGGCCGCGGTCCTGGTCACCCTCCAGACAGCCGGTACCGACGAGGCATGCCGGCTGGTCAACGACGTTTCAACGAAAGTCGAACCGCTCCTGCCGAAATAGCGACACGACGAACAGTGACACGAAGCTCAGTCACTACTACAGTAGTAGCTTGATACAGAGGGTGATCGACGGCCAGTCGTGCCTTGGGGAGGAATCGATGGCATCAGGAGCTCAGTTCGGGGGGCCACCTCCCGCAACGCCGGCTGGCGACGCCGGGAATGACTTCCTGTCGAACCTCCTCGACGTCCCGCTGGATCCGGAGGGCGCGAAGCGGGTCAACGCAGGTGCCCAGCAGTTCAAGGCCCTGGCCGAGAGCGGCGGATTCACCATCAACGAAGCGGGTTTCGAGCATTACCGGAAGGTCTGCGACACCTTCATCGACGGGTACAACGACATCCGTCGCGAACTTCACGTGCTCAGCCTCGCTGCGCAGATGGGTGGCAGCGACTACGCGAATCAGGTCGCGAACTTCAACGTCAAGGTCGCAGCCGGCGATCCCGAGTCGCTCGTGCCGAATCTCGAACTGCTCTCCGATGGCTTCAAGAAGGTCCGCGAAGCGCTCGAGATCGCCCGCAAGAACTACCGCGAAACCGAGGACGCACACAGCCAGACCTTCGCCAAGCTTCGCGGGAGCGAGTGACCATGGCGCACGAGCACGCCGAACATCGCCAGTACGAGAGCGACTTCTACGCGCAAACGCAGCAGAAGCTGCAGCAGAACGTGCACCACTTCGGCGCCGAGGACCAAGGGGACGCCCGCGCGGGGGTGACGCCACAGACGGAAAACCAGGCGGCGCAATACTCCGTCGAGCAAGGAAAGGTTCTGCTGCACAACCAGGCCACCCGCGGCGACGCGCCCGCGCCTGGGCAGAACTACGCCTCCAGCTCGCATGAAGAGCTGTACGGCATGGTGCACGACAACATGCGGCCGGCGGATCTCGACGACCGTGGCCGGGTCGCCAACAAGCTCGGCAACTGGCTCGCCGACGTCTCCAACGCCGCGAACGACGCGGTCAGCTCTAGCGAGATCCAGTGGCAAGGCCCCGGAGCCGCCCAGGCGCACAGCTTCTTCCAAAGCACCGCCACCTACACGGGTGATACCGCGAATGCCGCCCAGCTCAGCTCCAACCGCTACTCCCAGCAGGCGGCCGCTGCCGATTATGCGCAGAAGAACATGCCCGAGCCGACCGGGTTCAACCAGCAGGCCGAGATCACCAAGGCCACCGTGCAGTACCAGGCGGGGGACGTCGCCGGCGCGACGCAGACCATGACCAACGTTGCCGCCAAGCAGCAGCAGGCCGATGCCGCTCATCAGCAGGCCGTTCAGGTTCTGCAAAACCTCGACTCCACCTACCACGAGACCGCCAGCACCCAGCCCACCTACACCCCGCCGCCGCAGTTGGGGCAAGGGGACTCCACCTCGGTCAGTGGCTTCCACGGCACGAGCGGCACCGGGTTCAGCGGAACGCCCTCCGTCGGCGGCACCGGACCAGGGACCGGGCCCGGCGGCACCAGCGGCAGCTTCGCCCCCGGCGCCCCCGGCGGAACCGGCGGAACCGGAGGCCCGAGCGTCACGAGCGGCCCCGGCGGACCAGGAACCCCCAGCGGCACCACCTACGTCCCGCCGGGAACCAGCACCGGCACCGGCACCTTCAGCGGCAACTCCAACTTCCGCGCCACCCCCGCCGCCGGCAGCTTCGGCCGCGTCACGCCCGACGGGCTCGCCATGCCGGGCACCACCACCGGTGGCACCTCCGGCAGCGGCGACGTCACCCGCGGCAAAGGCATCGGCTCCGGCCGGGCCGGCACCGGGTTCGCCGGATCGCGGGTCTCCGGCAGCGCCGGAACCGGACCCAAGGAAGCACCCGGCGAAGGCGGCAGCAAGACCGGCAGCAAGCCCGGCGAACGGCTCGAGCGCGGAGCCACCGCGGCCGCCGCGGCCAAGGGCGGGAAAGGCGGCTCCGGTGCCGCCGGAGCCGCCGGGGCCGGGAAAAAGAAGGACGACGACAAAGAGCACAAGAACAAGTACGCCGTCGACGAAGAGGTCTTCGATCTCAAGCCGGAACGCGGGCCGGACGGGGAAAAGATCGTGAAGCCGACCATCGGGGAGACCTCCTAGGGGTCATCCCCGGGATCCGGCCCGGACCGAGATCAACCGGAAAAACCCCGGCTACATTGGGGACATGCGCTTCTTCATCGTCGACGCCTTCACCGATCGCGCCTTCGCCGGGAACTCGGCCGGGGTGGTCCTGCTGGACGAACCCGCCGACCCGGCCTGGATGCAGGCCGTCGCCGCCGAGATGAAGCACGCCGAGACCGCCTTCGTCGTCACCACCGACGCGGGCCCCAAGTCGCTCCGGTGGTTCACCCCCGCCGTCGAGGTCGCGCTCTGCGGGCACGCCACCGTCGCCGTCACGCACGTTCTCGGCGGGAAACAGACCTACACCACCAAAAGCGGCGAACTGCGGGCCAACGCCGAAGACGGCTGGGTCGAGCTGGACTTCCCCTCCGACCCGCCGCGGCCCACCGATGACGACCTGTCCGAAATCCTCCCCGGCGTCGAGATCGAGTACACCGGCCGCGGCGTCGAGAACCTCTTCGCCGTCGTCAAAGACGCCGACACCGTCCGCGGCCTCGAGCCGGACCTCGGGAAGCTCAAGCACACCTGGACCGGGCGGCTCCTGGTCACCGCGCAAGGAGACGACTTCGTCAGCCGCTTCTTCGCCCCCGGCGTCGGCATCGACGAGGACCCCGTCACCGGCTCCGCGCACTGCATCCTGTCGCCCTACTGGTCCGAGCGGCTCAACCGGAAAGAGCTCACCGGCGAACAGGCCTCGGCCCGCGGCGGCATCGTCCGGACCCGCCAGGACGGCGACCGCGTCCACCTCGCCGGCCAGGCCGTCACCGTCCTCAGCGGGGAGCTGCACATCTGATGCGCACCCTGCTGAACATCATCTGGCTCGTCCTGTGCGGCTTCTGGATGGCCGTGGGCTACCTGCTCGCCGGCGTCATCTGCTGCGTCCTGATCGTCACCATCCCGTTCGGGCTGGCGTCGTTCCGCATCGCGCGCTACGCGTTCTGGCCGTTCGGCCGCACCGTCGTCGACCGGCGGGACGCGGGCGCCGCGTCGTGCGTCGGCAACGTCGTCTGGTTCGTCTTCGCCGGGTGGTGGCTGGCGCTCGGGCACGTCTTCACCGGCATCGCGCTCTGCCTCACCGTCGTCGGGATCCCGCTCGGCATCGCGAACTTCAAGCTGATCCCGGTGTCGCTGGTGCCGCTCGGCAAGGAGATCGTCGAGATCGCCTAGGACTCCGGCTGGTACGGCAGCTCGACGACCAGGCACGGCCCGCCGACGAACAGGCCGCCGTCGACGCCGAGCGCCTTGCCGCCCGCGTACAGGAACGGGCCCTCGATCTGCGTCGGGTGGATGCCCAGCTGGTCGGCGATGACGCTGTGGCCGTGCACGATCCGCGAGCCGCCGAGGGCGTCCATCAGCTTCTGGGCGTTTTCCTCGCCGTCCGGGCCGCGGAAGGCGTAGCGCGTCGTCATCCGGCGCCAGACGTCCCACCACGCCTCGATGTCGCTGCCCTCGAGGATGTCGCGAGCCGCCTCGTTGATCTCGTCGAGCGACGAGCCCCAGTCGAGGTACTCCAGCGTGTCCGAGTGCAGCAGCAGGTGGTCGGCGGCGAGCGCGGCCAGCGGGCGCGCGCTCAGCCACTCGATGTGCTCCGGGGTCAGCCGGTCCTGGTCCGACAGCAGGCCGCCGTTGATCTCCCAGCTGCGGGCGAAGCTGCGCGGGCCGAAGTCGGACGGCACCGGCTCGTCGCCGAAGTGGTACATCCCCAGCGCCAGGATCTCGTGGTTGCCCAGCAGCGTCTGGACCTGGCCACCGCCCTCGGCCGCCTGCTCTTCGAGCCGCATGACCAGGTCGATCGCCCCGACGCCGTCCGGGCCGCGGTCGACGAAGTCGCCGAGGAACCACAACTGGTCCTCGCCGCCGGACCAGTTGTCCTCCTCGTCGACGAGGCCTTCGGATCTCAGCGCGTCGGCGAGTTCGTCACGGTGGCCGTGGACGTCGCCGACCACGTACGTCGACTTGCTCATCCGCTGACGATATGCCCTGTGGCCTCCCGGCTCGCGGTCAGCCTTCGCCGAACGGGTCCCCGGTTCGCCCGATCAGGTCGGCGATCGAGTCGATCACCAGCGTGGGCCGGTACGGATAGCGCTCGGCCGACTCCGGGGTGGAGATGCCGGTGAGCACCAGGATGGTCTGCAGCCCGGCCTCGATGCCCGAGTGCACGTCGGTGTCCATCCGGTCGCCGATCATCAGCGTCGACTCCGAGTGCGCGCCGAGCCGGCGCAGCGCCGAGCGCATCATCAGCGGGTTCGGCTTGCCGACGTAGTACGGCGAGCGCCCGGTGGCCTTCTCGATCAGCGCCGCGACCGAACCGGTGGCCGGCATGGAGCCCTCTACGCTCGGGCCGGTCGCGTCGGGGTTCGTCGCGATGAACTTCGCGCCGCCCTCGATCAGCCGGATCGCGCGCGTGATGGCGCTGAAGCTGTACGTGCGGGTCTCGCCCAGCACGACGTAGTCCGGGTCACGCTCGGTCAGCACGTAGCCGACCTCGTGCAGCGCCGTCGTGAGGCCCGCTTCGCCGATGACGTACGCGGAGCCGTTCGGCCGCTGCGAGGAGAGGAACTTCGCGGTCGCCAGCGCCGAGGTCCAGATCGACTCCTCCGGGATGTCGAGCCCGGTGCGCTCCAGCCGCGCCCGCAGGTCGCGCGGGGTGTAGATCGAGTTGTTCGTGAGCACCAGGAAGTCGATGCCGTTCGCCTTCAGCTCGGCGAGGAACTCGTCGGCCCCGGGGACGAGGTGCTCCTCCTTCACCAGGACGCCGTCCATGTCGGAGAGGTACGTCCACCGGCGTTCGTTCATGGTCCGGAACCTATCACGCGTGCGAGACCCCTGCGTGATACGTCGAAAACGGCTACCATGGGAATTGCCGGTATCGCGAGGGGAGTCGCGCTTCCGGTCACCGAGGGGGTTCGGGGGAATACTTTTCGACGTCGACGGCGTGCGCGCCGCCGCGCAATTCTTCCTGCCCCCGAACCGAAGGGGGAGAACCATGACCGAAATCATCGAGCGCCCGGCGACGGCCGGGCCGATCACCGCGCCCAACTGGGGACTCACCAAGTTCTTGGACCCGCTGCGCATTCCACCCGTGTTCCGGCCGCGCAGCCGGGAAATGATCACGATTCCGATGATCACGACGCGGCAGCGGCTGCACTCGGAATTGCCCGAAAGTACGTTGTGGACGTACGCGGGACATTTCCCGGGTCCGACGATCGAAGTGCGCAACGGCAAGCAGCTGCGGATTTCGTGGTCGAACGAAATCGAAGGGGAGTTCCCGCTCGTGGCCGTGCAGGGGCCGCTCGCCGACGCGCCGGCGAGCCGCCCCGGCCGCGAACTGGACAGGCCGGGCTACTCGATCGTCGAGGGTGTCGCGGACCTGCCGGCCTGGACGGTCGTCCACCTCCACGGCGCGCGCACCAACGCGGGCAACGACGGCTGGGCGCACAACGCCGGCCTCCCGGGGACGGCCCAGCTGGCCGAGTACCCGAACCGCCAGCGGGCGATGCCGCTCTGGTACCACGACCACGCCATGGCGATCACGCGCTTCAACGTCCACACGGGCCTGGCCGGGATGTACCTGGTCCGCGACGACGAGGAGGACGCGCTCGGCCTGCCGCACGGCGACCACGAGATCCCGCTGGTCATCACCGACCGGAACCTGGACCTCGACCCGGCGACCGGCGAGCTCACCGGGCAGCTGCTCTTCAAGTTCCCGGTCATCCCGCCGGCCGGCCCGGCGATCCCGTTCTCGGGCCCGTTCAACCTGGTCAACGGGGTGATCTGGCCGCACCTGGACGTCGACGCGCGGTGGTACCGCTTCCGGCTGCTCAACGCGGCCAACTCGCGGTTCTACACGCTGAACCTGGTCGACGAGAACAACGTCCCGGTCAACGACGCCGTCCGCCTGATCGGCACCGACGGCGGCCTGCTGCCCGCGCCGGCGCCGCTGCCCGCCGGCGGGCTGACCGTCGCCCCGGCCGAGCGCTTCGACGTCCTCATCGACTTCAGCCGGTTCAAGGGCCGGAAGCTCAAGCTGCGCAACGCCGATCCGCGGCTGGGCATCGTCGAGCCGGACCTGATGGAGTTCCGGGTGGACGGCCGGGCCAAGCACGACCCGTTCACGCTGCCGGAGAAGATCTCGACGTCGTACGTCCGGCTGCAGCACGGCACGACGCTGCCGGAAGACCACGACCACGTCTGGATCGCGCTGCTGCTCAACAAGGCCGGCCACCCGGAGCTGTGGGACCTCGAGCAGGTCGAAGCCGACCCGGGCGGCGAGGGGATCATCCAGGTCCAGGACCCGAACGGCGGCCTGAAGACGTTCCGGATGATCGGGCGGGTCTTCGACGACACCACCGGGATCTTCATCGACCACGACCGGTGGGCGGTGTGGAACATCCTGCACGTGGCGAACGGCGGCCCGGCACACCCGATCCACATCCACCTGACGGAGTTCCAGGCGCTGTTCCGGCGGGCCTTCACCACGACGTTCGACCAGGCGTCGGAGCGGACGACGGCGCCGATCGAGGGCTTCACCGACGTCCCGCTGGAGGAGTACGAGGAGGGCTGGAAGGACACGATCATCGTGAACCCCGGCCAGTGGGTGAGCGTCGCCGGGCAGTTCGGCGGTGGCACCGGCGAGTTCATGTACCACTGCCACATCCTCGACCACGAGGACGAGGGCATGATGCGGCCGTTCGTCGTGCACCCGCCGGCGGTGGCGAAGTTCCACGTCCACCCGGGCGGCGGCCACCACCACGACGCCGCCTGACCGGCGCCGGCTAAGAGGCCGCGGCCGGGTGGATCGCCACGGTCGCGGCCTTCACCGACAGCGTCACCGCCGAGCCGGGTTCCAGGGCGAGCTCGGCGACGGCGGCCGGGGTGAGGTCGGCGGTGAGGCCGTGGGCCCAGCCGTCGCCCTCGGCCCGGACGCGGATCACCGGCCCGTGCGGCTCCAGGGCCGCGACGACCGCGCCGGTCGTGTTGCGCGGGCTGCCGCGGTGCTCGCCGTCGCGGGAGTAGACGGCGACGGCGTTCGGCGGGAACACCGCCACCGCGGGCTCCCCCGGCACCACGTCGGCCGCCGGAAGCCCGCTGACGACCTCGCCCGACGCCGTCCGCAGCCCTTCCGCGACCGCGGTACCGGCGACGAGGTTGAGGCCGGCGATCCGCGCGGTGAACGCGGTCCGCGGCGCCGAAAGGACCTCGCGGGTCGGGCCGCGTTCGACGATCCGGCCGTCGTTCAGCACCGCGACGTGGTCGGCGAGCGCGAGCGCGTCCAGCGGGTCGTGCGTGACGAGCACCGTCGTCGGCCCGGTCTTGAGCACCCGCCGCAGCAGGCCGCGGATCGCCGGCGCGGCGTCGACGTCGAGGGCGGCGAAGGGCTCGTCGAGCAGCAGGAGATCGGGTTCGGCGGCCAGCGCCCTGGCGATCGCGACGCGCTGGGCCTGGCCGCCGGAGAGCTGCCCGGGCCGCCGGTCGGCGAGCGCGATGGCGTCCACTTCGGCCAGCCAGTAGAAGGCCCGTTCGCGCGCGGCCTGGCGGCCGGCGCCGGTGGAGCGCGGCGAAAACGCCACGTTGTCCACCGCGGACAGGTGCGGGAAGAGGAGAGCGTCCTGGGAAAGCAGCCCGATCCCGCGGTGGTGCGGCGCCAAGCCGGCCAGCGCGCGGCCGGCCACCGTGATTTCCGCCGACGCCGGCGTGATCAGCCCGGCGAGGCAGCCCAGGACCGTCGACTTGCCGGAGCCGTTCGGGCCGAGCAGCGCCAGCACGTGCCCGGCGGGGACGTCGAGCTCGACGTCCAGGTCGAACGAGCCGCGCACGGCGGCGATCCGGGCCGTGAGGCTCACCGGAGGCCGCCTTCCCACGAGCGCGGCCGCGCGACGGCGATGACCAGGAACGCCACGACGATCAGCAGCAGCGAGAGCGCGACGGCGCTGTCGATGTCCACTTCCGCCTGCGTGTAGACCTCCAGCGGCAGCGTGCGGGTGACGTCTTCGAGGCTGCCGGCGAAGGTGATCGTGGCGCCGAACTCGCCGAGCGCGCGGGCGAAGCTGAGGACGACGCCGGAGCCGAGCGCGGGCAGCAGCAGCGGCAGCGTGACCCGGCGGAACACCGTCCACGGGCGCGCGCCGAGCGTCGCGGCGACCTGCTCGTAGCGGTCGCCGGAGCCGCGCAAGGCGCCTTCGAGGCTGACCACCAGGAATGGCATCGCGACGAACGTCTGCGCGATGACGACGGCGGTCGTGGTGAACGGCACGGACTCCCCGGTCAGCGTGGTGATCAGCATGCCGAGGAAGCCCTTGCGGCCGAGCAGGTAGAGCAGGGCGAGGCCGCCGACGACCGGCGGCAGGACCAGCGGCAGCAGCACGATCGGGCGCAGCAGCCGGACCCCGCGGAAGCGGGCCCGCGCGAGCACGACGGCCAGCGGCACCCCGAGCAGCACGCAGGCCAGCGTCGACAGCGCCGCCGTGAGCAGCGACAGCCGCAGCGCGTGCCACGACGACGGCGTGACGATCAGCGACGGCAGCCGCGTCAGGTCCGAGCGCACCAGCAGCCCGACGACCGGGAGGACGACGAGGGCCAGCGCGAGCGTGGCCGGGATGCCCAGGACCCACGGAACGCGCGAACGGCCGGCCGGGACGGATCCCGGCCGGCCGCTGGAGAGCCGCTTACTTGGCAGGACCGAACCCGGCCTTCGTCAGCTCGGACTTGCCCTCGGCACCGAGGACGAAGTCGTCGAACTGCTTGGCCAGGGCGCTCTGCCCGCCCTTGATCGCGGCGATCGGGTAGCTGTTGATCGCCTGGGCCGCCTCGGGGAAGTCCACCTTGTCGACCTTGCCCGCGGCCGACGTCGTGTCGGTGATGTAGACCAGGCCGGCGTCGGCGTCACCGGAGGCGACCTTGTTCAGCACCTGCTTGACGTCCTGCTCTTCGCTCTTCGGCTTGAGCGTGACGCCGGTGGCCGTCTCGACCTTCTTCGCCGCCGCACCGCACGGCACCTGCGGGGCGCAGGTGATCACGGTGAGGCCGGCCTTGTTCAGGTCGGCGAAGGACTTGATGCCCTTGGGGTTGCCGGGCGCCACGGCGATGGCGAGCTTGTTGGTCGCGAACACCGCCGGCTGGCCGTCGATCACGCCGCCCTGGACGGCCTTGTCCATGTTGGCCTGGTCGGCCGAGGCGAAGACGTCGGCCTTGGCACCGTTGGTCAGCTGCTGGACCAGGCCGGACGAGCCGGCGAAGCTGAACTTCACGGTGACGCCGGGGTGCTGGCCTTCGAACGCCTTGCCGAGCGCGGTGAACGACTCGGTGAGCGACGCGGCCGCGAACACGGTCAGCGTGCCGCCACCGGTGTTGCCGGCCCCCTTGGGCGCGGGCGCGGTGACCGACCCGCCGGGCTGCGTGCTGGGCTCGTCCGAGCTGCTGCACGCGCCCGCGAACAGGGCGACGGCCGCGACGGCCAGAGCAAGCTTCTTCATCGACTTCCTTCCGGTGTCTCCACCACGACAGTGGTCGCTTTGACCACCGCGACCGCGAGCACGCCGGGGCGCAGGCCCAGCTCGCGGACGGCTTCCGTACTCATCAGGGACACCACGCGGTGCGCCCCGCACTGCAGTTCCACCTGAGCCATCACCTTGTCGGTGATGACCTCGGTGACCAGCCCCACGAACCTATTGCGGGCGGACCGGCCGACCGCGGACGGGTCGTCGGGCGCGGTGGCCTGTGCCCGGGCGAACCCGGCGAGCTGGGCGCCGTCGACGACCTTGCGGCCGGCGGCGTCGTCGGTCGCGGTCAGTTGCCCCGCGCGCACCCACCTCCGGACGGTGTCGTCGCTGACGCCGAGCAGGCGCGCGGCCTCGGACAACCGAAATTGCGGCATGCCGCAGACATTATCTCCGCAGTTGAGGAAAAGCTACGCGGGGCGCGAATTGCCCATGACTTCGGTGCGCATCGCTTCGAGCATTGCGTTCTGATAACGCTCGATCACTTTTCGCTCCGCCGGGGAGAACTGCGCGAGCAGCTCGCGGAGGACGTCGAAGGCCGACTCGAAGAGCGGCGCGAAGCGTTCGGCCGTCCCCGGCACCACCTCGACGAGGACCTTGCGCCGATCCTCGGGGTCGCGTACGCGGCGGACCAGCCCGACCTTCTCCAGCCGGTCGATGACGCCGGTGACGGCGCCGGTGGACAGGCCGGTCAGCCCGGCGATCCGGCCCGCGGTGAGCGGCCCACCGGCCTGGATGACCAGGTCGAAGGCCTTGTGGTCGGTGCCGGACAGGCCCATCTGCTCGGCGATCCGGGCGTGCCGCAGGACGGTGAACGTGCTGCCTTGGCGGCCCAATTCCGCGAAGCGGAAGAGTTCCTCTTCGGTGACCGGGTAAGTCTTTTCCGTCACGGGCCCTCGTTAGTTCGTCCACTGAACCACTCTCTGCGCAAAGTATCCTAACCGGCCGTTGCGGAGCTACTCTGTGCGTAATGACAGCAGTGGATCTCGGGTTTCCTCGCGTCCCCGGTACACGAGGATCTTCTCGCGTGCCCCGGCCCGAGAACCCCCATCTCATCGACACCTTCGGCCGGGTGGCCACCGATCTGCGGGTCTCCCTGACCGATCGGTGCAACCTGCGCTGCACCTACTGCATGCCCGCGGAGGGCCTCGACTGGATGCCGGGCGAGCAAGTGCTGACCGACGACGAGCTGGTCCGGCTGATGCGGATCGCCGTCGAGATGCTCGGCGTCACCGACATCCGGCTCACCGGCGGCGAACCGCTGCTGCGGGCGGGCCTCGAGGACCTCGTCGCGCGGATCACGGCGTTGTCGCCCCGGCCGCGGTTGTCCATGACCACGAACGGGATCGGGCTGGCCCGGCGGGCCGCGGGCCTCGCCGAGGCCGGGTTGAACCGGATCAACGTCTCGCTCGACACCGTCGACCCCGAGCTGTTCAAGACGATCACCCGGCGCGACCGGCTCTCACACGTGATCGCCGGCCTCGCCGCGGCGCGGGACGCCGGGATGTCGCCGGTGAAGGTCAACGCCGTGCTGATCCGCGGGCTCAACGAGACCGAAGCCGTGCCGCTGCTGCGGTTCTGCCTCGACGAGGGCTACCACCTGCGGTTCATCGAGCAGATGCCGCTGGACGCCCAGCACGGCTGGAACCGCGGCGAGATGATCACCGCGGCCGAGATCCTTTCGATGCTGGAGGCGGAGTTCGAGCTGACGCCGTTCCCGGCGGCGCGGGGTGGCGCACCGGCCGAGCGCTGGCTGGTCGACGGCGGGCCCGGCGACGTCGGCGTGATCGCGTCGGTGACCCGGCCGTTCTGCTCGGCCTGCGAGCGGACCCGGCTGACCGCCGACGGCGCGGTGCGCTCCTGCCTGTTCAGCAACGACGAGACGGATCTGCGGTCCCTCGTGCGCGCGGGCGCGCGCGATGAGGAGGTGGCGGACGCGTGGCGGGCGACGATGTGGGGCAAGCTCGCCGGGCACGAGATCAACGACGCCGGGTTCGCGCAGCCGATCCGGCCGATGAGCGCGATCGGCGGCTGAGGTGGCGACGGTGACCATCGTGGTGCGGTACTTCGCCTCGGCGCGGGCCGCGGCGGGCGTGGAAGAGGAGAAGGTGCAGCTGCCGGCCGGGGCGTCGGTCGCCGACGCCGTGGCCGAGCTGGCCCGCCTGCACCCGGCCGGCCTGCCCCGGCTGCTGGAGGCGGTCAGCTACCTCCTGGACGGCATCGCGGTCCGCGACCTCACCCGCCCCCTGCGGGACGGCGCGGAGCTGGACGTCCTCCCCCCGTTCGCCGGCGGCTGACCACCCCGGCACGTGATCGAAGGGTCGACTCGCGTGTCTGAACAGTCGACACGCGTGATTGAAGGGTCAACACGGCGAAACTAGGCCAGCCCCTCGTGTCGACCCTCTGATCACGCGTGTCGACCTCCTGGTCACGTGTGTCGACCTTCTGATCACGTGTGTCGGCTCTCCAGACACGCGGGCCGACCCTCTGGGTACGCGGGCCGACCCTCTGGGTGCGCAGGCCGACCGCCTGGGTACGCGGGCCGGGGTGGGTGGCTTGCGCCGAAGCTTGTAAGCGGGTGGTCCGTTCGGCGGAGGCGTGTCGAGTTCGCCCTTCCGGTAAATCTGCGACCGCTCGGGTACGGCGGCCGACCGCTCGGCGACGGGGTTTCGGGTCCTCGGCGTGGCGCGTCACCGGATCCGGGTGTTCGCGAGAAGCTGATCGCGACCGGCCACCACGCCTTCCGGTGACCTGTTTCACCTGGTCCGTCGCCCTGCGTCGGTGTCAGGGCCCGGGTAGGAGGGCCAGCTTCTCTCCGACCGGGTCGGGAAACCGCTCGAACAGGTGGGACTGTTGTGACTCCTGGGGCATGTGGGGCAGGATTGTCAAGTCTGGCGCCGCACCGGCAGGGCTCTTAAGATGCGCGCTTCAATCGCGATCGCGAGGGCGCGAATGGCCCATTCGCTCCCCGAAACACGTGATGCAAGCCTCACGATCCGTGTTTTATCTCGGGGAGGAAACGGCCAGATAACGGCCCGCTGACCTGCACAAACAGGCATATCGGCCAGGGTTGCGTGCCGTTACTGTGACGTAGGTCACGCCCCGAATAATTTCCGATCACGGCCATCGTTACGTACCGTCGCTTTTCGGTTGGCCCCGACCAACCAGCAAGACCGGGAATCCGTAGCGCCTAGCCCTGTCCGACGGATCCCCGGACCCATACCCCGAGCGAAAGCATTTCCGGACAGGGACGAGGGGACGACGAAGACGCGCCGTGCGTCGGACTCGCCTGCCGGCCTGAGACGGTCGGCGCCAGGACCCCGATCCTGACCCTCACACCGGTTCGTAGGCGCTGGGAAACCGAGAAGCATCCAAATGTCTTACCGAGGCAAGCACCGCAAAATGTCCGCTGCCACCCGCACCGTCGCTCGCGTCGCCATCGCGGGCATTGCGGTCGGCGCTCCCCTCGCGATCGCCGCGACCCCCGCGTCGGCGACCAACTGGGACGCCATCGCGCAGTGCGAGAGCAGCGGCAACTGGAACACCAACACCGGCAACGGCTACTACGGCGGCCTGCAGTTCACGCAGAGCACCTGGAAGGCCTACGGCGGCACCGGCAGCGCGGCGAACGCTTCCCGCGACGAGCAGATCGCCGTGGCCGAGCGCGTCCTGCAGGGTCAGGGCATCGGTGCGTGGCCGGTCTGTGGCAAGAAGGGCGGCGGTTCGTCGGCCCCCAAGGCCAGCAGCCCCACCACCAAGAAGGTGACCCCGAAGAAGAGCACGACCGCGCCCGCCCCGAAGAAGGCGGCGTCGGCTCCGGCCGCGGCCCCGGCCGCCCCCGTGTCGACCGGCGTGAGCAGCTCCAACCCGGCCGGTGACTACACCGTCGTGGCGGGCGACACCCTGTCGAAGATCGCCCAGAAGTTCAACGTCCAGGGCGGCTACCAGAAGCTGCAGGACATGAACGCGAAGTACATCCCGAACGCGGACCTGATCCTCGTCGGGCAGAAGATCGCCACCAAGTGACGATCTCGCAGTGATGCACGGGTCCGGCCTCGAGCCGTGACCTGAACGGGCTCCCACCGCCGATCCCCCGGGCGGTGGGAGCCCTTCACTCGTTTTCGCGGGCGCCAGGAACTGTCGGCCCTCGCCGGTAAGCTGGCAACCGGGGGCCGGAGGCCAAGCGAGCAGCCCCGCAGTCGCCTCAGCCGGGCGCTGGAGCCATGCGGCCCCACACTCGCCTCAGCGCGAGAAGCGCGCACAGATTCGCCGGCAGGCGCCAGCCCCTCAGCGCGTGCGAATGCGCTCCGCCGCCGCCAGCTGCATCCGTTCACCCTTCCGCAGCACCTCGATGACCAGCTCCAGCTGCTCCGGCGCGTACTCGGCCAGCAGCGCCCGGCCCGCCCGCTCGATCGGGCCGTAGACCTCCTCCAGCAGCTCCGCCGCCTTCGGCGTCAGCTCCACCACGGCCCGGCGCCGGTCGTCCGCGTCCGTCCGGCGGGTCAGGTGGCCCGCGTTCGCCAGGCGCTGGATCGCCGTCGTGGTCGCCGCCGGGCTCAGGTTCGCCTCCGTGGCCAGCCGCCCCGCCGTCACCGCTCCCGCCGCCGCCACCAAGCCGATGATGCGCAGGTCCGTGCGGTTCACGCCGAAGGCCGCCGCAGCGGCTTCGTCCACTACGTCGTTCGCCGCGCCGAACGCCGCTGCCGCGTGAGTTGCCTCGGTGACCAGTGATTGCTTCGACACTCGAAAGAGTCTACCTTGGCCGGTAAGTATTTCGATCATCGAAAGGATTTGCCGTGCCGACCACCCGCCCGGCCCTGCCCCGCTGGCTGCGCCCCGCCAACCGCCTCGTGCGCCTCCTGACGCGCCTGGGGCTGCGCCTGGGCACCGTGCACGTCCTGACTGTCCCGGGCCGCCGCTCGGGCGCGCCACGGCCCACTCCGGTCTCCCCGCTGACCGTCGACGGCCAGCGGTACGTCATCGCCGGCCTGCCAGACGGCGACTGGGCGCGCAACGTCCGCGCCGCCGGCCGGGGCGAGCTCGCCCATGGGCGCCGGCGGCAAACCGTCACGCTGACCGAGGTCACCGACGCCGAAGAGCGCGAGCGGGTGATGCGCGCCTTCCCGCACGAGGTGCCGCACGGCGTGCCCATGTTCGTCCGTCTGGGCCTGGTCACCGGCCCCGACCCAGACGAGTTCGCCGCGGCCGCTCAGCGGGTCGCGGCGTTCCGGCTCACGGCGAGTTGACCCACTCGTCCGTGCCGTCGGCGAAGTGCTGGTGCTTCCAGACCGGCAGCCGCGCCTTGACCTCGTCCACGAGCTCCGAGCACGCCGCGAACGCCTGCCCGCGGTGCTCGGCCGCCACGGCGCACGCCAGGGCGACGTCGCCGATCGTCAGCGCCCCCAGCCGGTGGCTCACGGCGACCGCGCGGACGCCGGTCCAGCGCGCCGACAGGTCCGCGACGACGTCCTCGATCACCTGGCCCGCGCTCGGGTGGCCCTCGTACGTCAGGTCGCGGACGCCCTTGCCGCCGTCGTGGTCGCGGACCACCCCCGAGAAGGTCACCACCGCGCCCGCGGCGTCGTCCTCGACCAGGCGGGCGTGCTCCTCGACCGACAGCGGCTCCTCCGTCACCAGTGCCCGCGCGACCCGCACCGGAGGCGCGGCGGCGGCGTTGGGACGCGGGTGGTCGCCCCCGGCCAGCTGGTCGACGGCGTGCGCCAGGATGCCGTCCAGGACGCCCAGGCCGTCCTTGACGCCGCCGCTGGAGCCGGGGAGGTTCACGACCAGGGTGCGCCCGGCCACGCCCGCCACGCCGCGCGACAGCACCGCCGTGGGCACCTTCGGGAGGCCGGCGGCGCGGATCGCGTCGGCGACGCCCGGCAGCTCGTGGTCGAGCTGCGCGCGGGTGACGTCCGGGGTGCGGTCGGTCGGCGAGATACCGGTCCCGCCCGTGGTGAGGACCACGGCGACGCCGTCGGCCAGCGCGGCCCGCAGCGCGACGCCGACCGGATCGCCGTCCTCGACGACGACCGGCGCCGGCACGTCGTAGCCGCGGTCCGCCAGCCAGGCGGCGATCACCGGGCCGGTCTTGTCTTCGTAGACGCCCTTCGCGGCGCGGTTGGACGCCACGATCACGCGCGCGCTGCGCTTCACGGCCGCTCCCAGGTTCCGGTCTTGCCGCCGTCCTTGCGGAGCAGGCGGACCTCGTCCAGCGTCGCCGCCGGGTCGACGGCCTTGATCATGTCGTGCAGCGTCAGCCCGGCGACGGCCACCGCGGTCAGCGCCTCCATCTCGACCCCGGTGACGTCGGTGGTCTTCGCCGTCGCGCGGATGCCGACCTCGGCCTCGCCGAGCGCGAACTCGACCTTGACCCCGGACAGCGCGATCTGGTGGCACAGCGGGATCAGCTCGGGGACGCGCTTGGCACCCATGATCCCGGCGATGCGCGCGGTGGCGAGGGCATCGCCCTTGGGGAGGCCATCGGTGGCCAGCAGCCGGAGCACCTCGGCGGTGGTCCGCACGGTCCCGGCGGCGAGCGCGGTGCGCGCGGTGGCGGTCTTGCCGGAGACGTCGACCATGCGGGCGGCGCCGGTCTCGTCGACGTGGCTGAGTTCACTCACCAGCCGAGGCTACTTCCACCATCGGGGGAACACCGCCGCGGCCGCGTGGTTCAGAACCCCGGAATCTGATAATCTGATCCCGTGCTGGAACTGACGGCGTCAGAAGCTTCCCGGTCGTTCTCCGCGGTGCTCGACGAAGCGGAGAAGGGCGAAACGATCGTCGTCACCCGCAATGGCAGGCGGGTGGCGCTGATCGTGCCCGCGCCGCGCGCGAACGGCGCCGAGGTGTGCGCGGTGTTCCACCGCTGGGCCGGAAAGCTCGAAGTCGACGACCGGTTCGAGGAGGACGTGGCGAAGGTCCGCGAGACGGCGTCCGCCGAGCTGGACGGCGACCCGTGGCGCGACTGATCCTCGACACCGGCATCCTCATCGACGCCGCCCGCCGACGGTTGCCGGCGGGCGCGATCGGCGACGAGGACGACGTCGCCGTACCGGCGTTGGTGATCACCGAGTACGAGGTGGGCCTGCGGCTCGACCCGAACCCGGCCCGCCGGGCGGCGCACAGTGCGTTCTTGGCCGAGTTCCTGGCCGTCACGCCGGTGGTCGACTACACGACGAACGTCGTCGAGCACCACGCCGAGCTCCTGGCCCACCTGCAGCGGACCGGGCAGGTTCGCGGCGCACACGACCTGATCATCGCGGCCACCGCCCGGGCCACCGGCCGCACGCTGGTGACCACGGACGGCCGGGCCCGGTTCGAAGACCTGCCGGACGTGGAGGTGAGGCTGCTGGCGCGAACCAGCTGAGGCTCAGCGCTCCCGCGAGCCCGGCCTGCCGCACGGCCTCGGCCACCGCGGGGCTGGTTCGCGGTCGGTCAGCGCTCCGCGAGCCCGGACTTCCGGAGCCGGGCGGACACCACGACGGCGAGGTCGCTGCCGCTCAGCGCTCCGGGGGTCCCACCGGGGCCGCGCACCGAGTCCCGCAGCGGCCGCCCATCGCCAGCCAGCCGCCGCGGAATCGTCGCAAGGCTCAGCGCTCCGCGCGCACAGCCTTCCGCACCGCCTCGGCCACCGCGGGCGCGACAGCGCTGTCGAACACACTCGGCACGATGAACGACGCGTTCAGCTTCCCGTTGTCCACCACGTCCGCGATCGCGTCGGCCGCCGCCAGGAGCATCGAGTCGTCGATGTTGTGGGCGTTCGCGTCCAGCAACCCGCGGAACACGCCCGGGAACGCCAGGACGTTGTTGATCTGGTTCGGGAAGTCGCTGCGGCCCGTGGCGACGACCGCCGCGTGCTTCTGGGCCTCCATCGGGTCGATCTCCGGGTCCGGGTTGGCCAGGGCGAAGACCACCGCGTCCTTGTTCATCGTCGCCACCTGCTCGGCGCCGAACAAATTAGGGGCCGACACGCCGATGAACACGTCCGCGCCCGCCAACGCCTCGTGCAGGGTGCCGCTGACCTGCTGCTTGTTCGTGTGCGAGGCGATCCACGCCAGGTTGTCGTCGAGGTTGCCGCGCGCCGGGTGGACGATGCCGTCGATGTCCGCCGCGACGATGTCGCCCGGGTTCTTCTGCAGCAGCAGGCGGATGATCGCCGAGCCGGCCGCGCCGACGCCGCTGACCACGATCTTGCAGTCCTCGATGCTCTTGCCCACCACGCGCAGGGCGTTGCGCAGCGCCGCGACGACCACGATCGCCGTGCCGTGCTGGTCGTCGTGGAACACCGGGATGTCCAGCTGCTCGCGCAGGCGCTTCTCGATCTCGAAGCACCGGGGTGCGGCGATGTCCTCGAGGTTGATGCCCGCGTACACCGGGGCCAGCGCCTTCGCGATCAGGATGATCTCTTCGGTGTCCTGGGTGTCCAGGCACACCGGCCACGCGTCGACGTCGGCGAACTTCTTGAACAGCGCCGCCTTGCCCTCCATCACCGGCAGCGCGGCGGCGGGACCGATGTTGCCGAGGCCGAGCACCGCGGAGCCGTCGGTGAGCACCGCGACGGTGTTGCGCTTGATGGTCAGCCGGCGCGCGTCCTCGGGGTTGGCGGCGATCGCCTGGCAGACGCGGGCCACCCCCGGGGTGTAGGCGCGGGAGAGGTCGTCACGGTTGCGGAGCGCGACCTTGGGGGTGACCTCGATCTTGCCGCCCAGGTGGATCAGGAACGTCCGGTCGGAGACCTTGCGGACCTTGACGCCGGGCAGCGAGTCGAGCGTCTGGGTGATGTCGTTCGCGTGGTTCTCCGACAGCGCGTTGGCGCTGATGTCGACCACGATCGAGTCGGAGTGGGACTCGACGACGTCGAACGCGGTCAGCACGCCACCGACGCGGCCGACGGCGGCGGTCAGGTCACCGGCCGCGGTGACCGAGGCCGGGGCCTCCACCCGGACGGTGATCGAATATCCGGGACCGGGAACCGGCATGGCACTACCCCCGTGTGGGAAAGCTGGGCTGGGACGGGAGGAAACCTACTCCCGTGACCGCCCTCACGAGGCCCCGATACCGGTACTGACCAGTAACTATGCGGTCAGCGATTGATCTCGGTCTCGGGGTGCACGTAGGGCACCGTGTCGAGGGGGAACGTGAGGTCGCCGAACGGCGAAAGCGCGCCCTGGCGGTCGGCCGCGAGCTCGGTCACGGGGTGTTCGCCGTCCTCGCCCGGCCAGGTCGGGTCGATGCCCTTGTGCTTCTTCTCACTCTTGGCCACAACGTCCTCCCACCACCGGTCTTCGGCTGACGCAGACAGTCTGCCTGAGCCCCCGCAGCCGGTCACAACCGCCCGGTATCCTGGTCGTCTATGCCCGCGACCTCCTTGGCGGACTGGCTGCGTGCGGAGTCCGACGACGCACTCGCAGAGCTGCTCCGCACGCGGCGCGACCTGTCGACGCCCCCGCCCTCCGACAGCACGGTGCTGGCCACCCGGGCCGGTACACCGGGCTCGGTCGCGCGCGCCTGCGAGGACCTCGACACCTTCACCCTGGCCGTGCTCGAAGCGTGCCTGCTCGCCGGGGCCGACCGCGATCCGGTGCCGGTCGAAGACGTCGCGAAGCTCATCGGCGCCGACATCGTCGAGCCGCTGGCCCGCTTGCGCGCGCGGGCGCTGACCTGGGGCTCGGACGACGCCCTGCGCGTGCCGCCCTCGGCCAGGGAGGCCCTGGGGCCGTTCCCCGCCGGGCTGGGCTCGTCCTCGCCGGCCCTGGCGGGTCAGGATCTCGGCGCGCGGCTCGCCGAGCTGCCCGACGACGAACGCGGCGTGCTGACCGCCCTCGCCGCGGGGCCGCCGATCGGCCGCACCCGGGACGCCGGGCTGGACCTCCCGCTCGAGAAGGCCGGGACGCCGGTGCAGAAGCTGCTCGCCCGCGGCCTGCTGCTGCGGCGGGACGACCAGACCGTCGAGCTGCCGCGCGAGCTCGGCATCGCGGTGCGCGGCGGGGCGTTCGCACCCGGCACGCTCACCGAGCCCGAGCTGCCGGTCCACCCGCACCAGCCGTCCACTTTGGACGAGGCGGCGGCCGGTGAGGCGATGGAGTTCCTGCGCCACACCGAAGCCCTGCTGCGCGCGTGGTCGGCGGCCCCGCCGCCGGTGCTCAAGTCGGGCGGCCTCGGTGTCCGCGAGCTGAAGAAGCTCGCCAAGGACCTGGAGATCGACGACACCCAGGCGATCCTGCTCGCCGAGCTGGCCGTGGGCGCCGGGCTCGTCGCGGACAGCGAGGCGACCGTGCCCGAGTGGGTGCCGACGACGCTGACCGACACGTGGCTCGCGTCGCCGACCGCGCAGCGGTGGATGACGCTCGCCCAGGCGTGGCTGGAGCTGCCGCGCCTGCCGGGGATGGCCGGCGGGCGCGACGCCAAGGACAAGCCGATCGCGCCGCTGTCGGAGGACCTCCGCCGCCCGCTGGCCCCGGTCGCCCGGCGGCGGATCCTCGCCGCGCTGGCCGACCTGCCCCGCGGCGCAGGTGTGAAGAGCGTCGACGAGCTCGTCGCGGTGCTGGCCTGGCGAGCGCCTCGCCGGGGCGGGCGGCTGCGGGACGAGACCGTCCGCTGGACGATGGCCGAAGCGAGCGCGCTGGGGATCGTCGGGCTCGGGGGCGTCACGACGGCGACGCGGGCCCTGCTCGCCGACGACCGGCCGGGCGCGGTCGAGGCCATCATGGACGCGCTGCCCGCGCCGGTGGACCGCGTGCTGCTGCAGGCCGACCTGACGGTCGTCGCGCCGGGACCGCTGGAACCGGAGCTGGCGGCCGAAATCGCCGCCACCGCCGACGTCGAGTCGTCGGGACACGCCACGGTCTACCGGATCACCGAGGGCTCGGTGCGGCGCGCGCTGGACACCGGCCGCACGGCCGACGAGCTGCACGCGCTGTTCAAGTCGAAGTCGGCGACGCCGGTGCCGCAGGGGCTGAGCTACCTGATCGACGACGTCGCCCGGCGGCACGGCCGGCTGCGCGGCGGGGTCGCGGCGTCGTTCCTGCGGTGCGACGACGAAGCGCTGCTGGCCGAGGTGCTGGCCCACCCGGTCGCGGCGGAGCACGCGCTGCGGCTCATCGCGCCGACGGTCGTGATCAGCCCGGACCCGCTGCACGAGGTCCTCACCGCGCTGCGCGGCGCCGGGTTCGCCCCGGCGGCGGAGGGGCCGGACGGCCGGGTGGTCGACATCCGGCCCGGCGGCCGCCGGCTGCCGGCGAAGGCGCGGGCGGCGCGCCGCAGCCCGGGTGAGCAGGCGGTGCTGACGGAGGACCAGGCGGCCCGGATCGTCTCCAACCTCCGCGCCGGCGACGCGGCTTCGGCCCGCCGCCGCGGCTCGTCGGTGCGGGCGCCGGTCGGCGGCGGCGCGGACACGTCGGCGACGCTGGAACTGCTGTCCCGGGCGACGCTGGAACGCCGCGAGGTGTGGATCGGGTTCGTGGACTCCCGGGGCACGGCGAGCCAGCGCGTCGTGCGGCCCGTGCGCGTCGGCGGCGGCGTGCTCGAAGGCGAAAACAACGAGCGCTACTCGCTGCACCGCATCACGTCCGCGGCGCTGGTCGAGGACTGACGCCGGATCCGGTGAATTCCCGCCGGACTGCTCCGGGCCGGTGGTAAGCGTGGTGCATGAAGCGGGGAACACGCGTGACCGCGCTGGTCGCGGCAACGGTGCTGGGCGGAGCCGGCACCGCGGCGGCGGCCGTGCCGCCCGGTCACTCCGAGTACACCGTCACCGGCACCACGCACATCGCGAAGCCGGACGCCGACCTCGATCTCGGGCCGGGAAAGCTCGCCGTGGACATCGGGCGGGGCAGGTTCGCCGGCACGATCACGCTGCCGCCGGCCGAGGTCACCCGGCCGGTGCCGGGCGTGGGCCGGGTCCGCGGCACCGTCACGTTCGGCCCCGGCCACGCCGAGGGCTCGGTGTCCGGCGGCTTCTCCGGCTCGGCCACCTGGCCGGTGACGCTGTCCGACGTCCGGGTCAACGGGATGCCGTACGACGTCGGCGCGAAGTGCGGCACAGCCGAGCCGGTGACGACCGAATGGACCTCGGACGACTTCGCCGTGGGCAAGGGCGGCCGCGTCGAATCGACCTACACGATCGGTGCCTTCGAGAACTGCGGTTCGGCGACGCCGCTGATCAACGGGTTCGTGCCGGGTGACGGCAACACCCTGACCCTCGACCTCACCCCGGCTTAGAGGGCGCGCAGGCCGGCCAGGACGCGTTCCATGAACTCGCGGGACGACCGGTCGCCGAGGATCAGCTCGGTCTGGTGGATCAGCACCAAGCCGATGTCGGCCATGTCGCCGACCAGCACCTTCACCACGCCCAGGGGCAGCCGCAGGTGCGCGGCGATCTCCGCCACGGACCGGGTGTCCAGGCACAGGTCGCAGATCCGGCGGTGCTCGACCGAGCGGACCCCGCGGTAGCGGCGGCCGTCGTCGGACGTCGAGACCAGCGCCTCCAGCGCCAGGTTGTGGTCCGACCGCGTGCGGCCGCCCGTGCGGGTGTACGGGCGGACCCGCGACCCCGGCGAAGCGACGGGCACCGGGCTCGCCACCCGGGCCGGCTCGTTCCAGGCCGGGTCCTCCCACGGTTCGGGGTGCGGGATCCAGCGGGTCTCCGGGTCCGGCGGGGGCGTCCAGTCGGCGGGGGGCGGCGGGGTCCACGCGGGCGGGGGCGCCGCCTGCCGCGACACGGGTGCGGGCGGGGTCGCCGGGTGCACGGGCCGCGACACCGGGGCGGGCGGCCGCGGTGCGGGCGGGCGGGGTGCCGGCGGACGCGGGGCGGCCGGGTGGACCGGCGGCCGCGGCGGCGCGGGCGAGCGGGCACCCCGCGGCGGGGTCCACGCCGGCTCCAGCGGCGGGGGTTCCGGCTCGGACCTGTCGCCGTCCTGCCACTCCGGCTCGACGGGGTCGTAGCCGTCCTCGTCCACCACCGGTGAGTGTGTGCTCTGGTAGCCCAGGGGATCCGGGCGGGAGTAGTCGCCGGACTCCGGCGAGTGCGGGCCCTGGTAGCCCACGGGATCCGGACGGGCGTGATCGTCGCCGAACTCCAGCGAGCGCGGGCTCTGATAGCCCACGGGATCCGGACGGTAGTAGTCGCCGCCGGACCCCGGGTGCGGGCCTTGATAACCCACGGGGTCCGGGCGGAAGTAGCCGTCTTCGGGCTCCGCCGAGCGCGGGCCCTGATAACCGACGGGATCCTGGCGGGAGTAGCCGTCTTCGGACTCCGCCGAGCGCGGGCCTTGATAACCCACGGGATCCGGGCGGGCGTAGCCGTCGCCGGATTCCGGCGAGCGGCGGCGGCCCTGGTAGCCGCCGAAGGCCGGGCGGGCGGACTCGTCGCCGGGCTCCGGCGAGCGCTCGCCCTGGTAACCGCCGCCGGTGTACTCCGCCGAGCGGCGGCCGGGGAGGGCCCTGGGTTCCGGGCGGACGTCATCCTCGCCGGCGTACTCCCGCGAACGTGCGCGCCTGGCCCGGCGGCCGGTCGGCTCGCCGTCGTCGCCCGCGAAATCCGGCGCAGGAGCCGCGTAATCCTCGTCGTCGTCCGAAGAACCCCACTCGCGGGTGTCCTCGTCGGTGTAGCCCTGGGGGTCCGGCTGAGGACGGGCCGGCTTGCGCTTGGGCATGATCGTCGACAACGTCGACATGTCGAACTTGCTGGGCGAATCGAAGCCCTCGCGTTCGGTGCCGCGGTGCAGTGCGTCCCAGCCGCTGGAGTCCGGATCGTCGAATCCCGAAATCCTCATCTCGCCCTACCCACGCACGCCGCCCTGGAGCTGGGCGCGCAGCTCGGGGGTGATCTGCTGGCCGACCCGCTCGACGAGCAGGGTCATCTCGTAGGCGACCGTGCCGATGTCGCACGTCGGCGCGGCCAGCACCGCCAGCGAAGAACCGTCCGAAACGGACATCAAAAACAAGTAGCCGCGCTCCATCTCCACCACGGTCTGGTTGACACCGCCCGCCTCGAAGCAGCGCGCGGCCCCCGCCGTCAAGCTGATTAACCCGGACGCCACCGCCGACAACTGCTCGGCACGTTCCTGGGGCAGCCCCTCCGACGGTGCCAGCAGCAACCCGTCCGCGGACACCAGAACGGCGTGCGCGGCACCGGGTACCCGGCGGACGAAGTCCGTGATGAGCCAGCCGAACGTGCCCTGGCCGGAAGCCGTCACTACTGCTCCTCCTTGCTCGTGCGGCGTCGCCTGCCGCACCCCGGAGCGCCCGGCACGGCCGGTCGGCGACGCCACGGTAAAGCGTATTCGCACCGCCGATGGTGTCGAGCCCGCCACCGGCCGGCCGCTGCGCACCCTACGTGTGCACCCGGCCGAGTTCCGCGGCAGCCCGGCTCGCCTCCCCCATCCGGGGGACGCACCACGGCGTCGTCCACGGCTCGCACCCGTGGGCTGTCCGCGCAGGTCAACCCGGGTGCGACCGGCCCACGCGGGCACCACCGCCGTCGGCGCCACCGGGCCGCCCCGCCCGGTTACTCCTCCGGACGGTGACAGCACCCCCCGAAGTGGGTGAAGCACGCGGAGTTCACTCCAACGGCCGCATCCGGATCGGGGCGTCATGGGCTATCCCGCGCGCAGCGCCGAATCGTGCGCGATCGCGTGCTGGACGACCGAGATCAGCACCTGCTTCGCGGACTCGCGTTCCCGCGCGTCGCACGCCATGATCGGGACCGACGGCGCGATGGTGAGCGCGTGCCGGACGTCCTCGATCTGGTGGTGCAGCAGCCGGTCGAAGCAGTTGATGGCCACGACGTAGGGCAGCTTCCGGTTCTCGAAGAAGTCGATCGAGGGGAACGCGTCGGCCAGCCGCCGCGTGTCGACCAGCACGACCGCGCCGATGGCACCGACCGCGAGGTCGTCCCACATGAACCAGAACCGGTGCTGACCCGGGGTACCGAACACGTACAGCACCAGGTCCGAGTCCAGCGAGATGCGCCCGAAGTCCATCGCCACGGTGGTGGTCGTCTTGTTCGGCGTGGCCGTGGTGTCGTCGTGCCCGACGCTCGCCTCGGTCATCATGGCCTCGGTGGTCAACGGGTCGATCTCCGAGATCGCCCCGACCATGGTCGTCTTCCCCGAACCGAACCCGCCGGCGACCACGATCTTGGCCGACGAGGTCGGACCCGTCACCTGCGGCGCGTTCGCGTCGGAGTCAAATTCTCCGAAGCCCACTGAGCACCCTTTCCATGAACTCGATACTCGGGCGGTCGCCCACGGTCGGGCTGCTGGAGTGCACCAGCACCAGCCCGAGGCCCGCCACGTCACCAATCAACACGCGCACCACGCCGAGCGGCAGGCGCAGCAGCGCCGCCACTTCGGCCACCGACCTGGTGTCGAGGCACAGGTCACAGATCGACCGGTGCTCGGGCACTCGGACCCGGTCGAGCATCCGGCCCTGTTCACTAGTCGAAATCAGCGCCTCGATGGCCAGGTCGAGCGTCGCCTTCGTCCGGCCACGGGTCCGGAAGTACGGCCGGACCAGGCCGGAAGTCTCCATCTCCGTCGCCGGCGGCTCGTCGACGTACTCCTGGTGGGCCTGCCGCGGCAGCGCCGCGGCCAGCTCCCCGGAGTCCGGCCCCGACGAGAAGTCCCGCTCGGCGCTGTACGCGGCGAACTCGTGCGCGTCGTACAGCGGCCCGCTCGAACCGCCGAACAGCTCCGCGCCCGGACCGCCGAGGAGGCGGTCGCGGTACTCGGTGCCCCCGGCGATCGGCCGG
This sequence comes from Amycolatopsis sp. NPDC051716, assembly GCF_040681595.1. Classification (NCBI taxonomy): domain Bacteria; kingdom Bacillati; phylum Actinomycetota; class Actinomycetes; order Pseudonocardiales; family Pseudonocardiaceae; genus Amycolatopsis; species Amycolatopsis sp. NPDC051716. The sequence continues at coordinate 134,046 of NZ_JBFAZA010000021.1, forward strand.
ATCGGTTCCTGCCCGGCATTGCTGTCGGTCAGCCAGTTCGGCGGCTCCCGCACGGGGTCGCTGTCGGAGGCCTGCACCCGCCGCGCGCGCCACTCGCGGTCGACGCGGTCCCGGAACGACTGCCAGTCCTCCCGGCCGTCGTCCGATTGGTCGGACCACCCGCCGGAGAAGTCGTCACCGAGCCGCCCTTCACCCCTCAAGCGCCCGTCGTCCACGGCTCTCTCCTCGGTTCCCAGGTCCTCAGCGGCGAACTGCCGAACCCTGCAGTTGCGCCCGCATCTCCGGAGTCAGCTGCTGGCCGACCCGCTCCACCAGCAAGGTCATCTCGTAGACGACCAGGCCGATGTCACTTTCCGGCGATCCCAGCACCGCCAGACACGAACCGTCGGAAACCGACATGAGGAAGAGGAAACCGTTGGCCATCTCGACCACGGTCTGCGCCACCGTGCCGCCCTCGAACACCTTGGCCGCACCGCGCGCGAGGCTGGTCAGCCCCGACGCCACCGCGGCCAGCTGGTCCGCCCGGTCCTTCGGCAGACCTCGCGAGGCCGCCAGGAGCAGGCCGTCGGCCGACACCACGACCGCGTGGGCCGCGCCGGGCACCCGGTGCACGAAATCCGTGATCAGCCAAGCGAAGCTGCCGGCATTGTTCGCCTTGGCATGCGCCTGGCCGTTCGGCTGCGCGGAGCCACCCGGCTGCATTGCACCCGCCCGTGTCACTTTCACTCCTCACTGCTGTCTGTGGTGTTGCCACGCCCCGGAACCCTGCTGCCTTGCAGCTGTTCTTCGGCCGGAAGTTCCTTCAAGGCGTGCCGTCCCGAGGTGTAGCCCCGTTGGAAGCTTGCCATCCGGCTCCGCGCCGCGGACGCCGAGCGGGTGATCGCACCCGTTCCGGGCATGCCCGCGGTGTTGTCCGCGAAGCTGTTCTGCGGCGGGGCGTCGGCCGAAGGACTGTTGATCGACCCCGGCACCAGGTAGGCGTTCGGGACGCGTTTCGGCAGCCCGGCCGGGGTGATCTCCTCGTTCTTCGACTCGAGCAGCGACTGTGCCGCCTGCCAGCCGTCGTCGGAGGCGCTGTGCCAGCCGTCGTCGGCCGGGAGGAGCGGGTGCCGGGTCGCCGCGGTCGGCTGGAGCTCGTCACGGGACGGCTCGGCCGGCGCGGGCGGAGGCGGAGGCGGGGCCGGCTGCTCGTCGGTACCGGTGAGCGGCGGCAGGTTGGGGTCTTCGCCCTCGCTCTGCGTCGGCACCGGGTCGGCTGCCGCGTCGTCACCTTCACTGAACCAGCGTGACAGCACCGACTGGTAGATCGGCAACCGCCGGGTGGGTACATCGTCCTCGAGCGCCGACGAACCGACCTCGTGCGCGGGCGGTGGCGGCGGAGGCGGCTCCTCCGGCGGCACGAACTTCGGCTCGCGCTTGGGCAGGACCAGCGGCGCGAACTGCGTGTCCGCGGCCCGCGAGCTCGCCCCGTCGCCGTTCGACGAAGGTGCCAGTGGCGCCAGGTCCTCGGCCGTCGGCCAGGCCGGCGTCTCGGGCTTCGGCAGGTCCGGCGACAGGAACGGGCCCGCCGCGCGGCCGCCGCTGACCAGGTCGTCCAGGCTGATCGGCTGGTCGAGCGGCACGAGGCCGCCCTGGTTCGGCACCGGGTCGTGCACCGGAGGCGGTGGTGGCGGTGCCGACGGCGGCGGTGGGGTCTGCGCGAACGACTGCGTCTGGTCGAAGTCCGAACGCGCGGCCGGGATCGGGATGCTCGGCATCGACATGGACGTCTCGGAGCGGTTCGCCGGCGGCGGGGTCTGCCGCTGCATGCCCGGGCGGAGCTGGGTCAGCAGCTCGGCCGGGACGACGACCCGGGCGATCACGCCACCCTCGATGTCCTCGTTCTCGCGCAGGCGGACCTCGATGCCGTGGCGCTTGGCCAGCCGCGAGACCACGTACAGGCCCATTCGCCGGGTCACCGACACGTCCAGGTCCGGCGGGTCGGCCAGGCGCGCGTTGACCTCGGCCAGCCGCTCCTCGCTCATGCCGACACCGTGGTCGGTGACCTGGATGGCCAGCGCCTTGCGCCGGGTCACCACGGCCCGCACGATGACCTTCGTCTCCGGCTCGGAGAAGTAGGTCGCGTTGTCGAGCAGCTCGGCGAGGACGTGCACGAGGTCGTGGATCGCCAGGCCCTGGACCGCGACGTCGGGCACGATACCGACCTCGATCCGGGCGTACTGCTCGATCTCCGACACCGCGGCGCCGATGACGTCGGCGGCGGGCACCGGCTTGGGCACCGACTTGGCCAGGCCGGCGCCGGAGAGCACCAGCAGGGACTCACCGTTGCGCCGCAGCCGCGTCGCGAGGTGGTCGAGCTCGAACAGGCTGGCCAAGTGGTCCGGGTCCTGCTCGTCGGCCTCGAGGCGGTCGATGACGCCGAGCTGGCGTTCCACCAGCCGCTGCGACCGCCGGGAGAGGTTCACGAAGATGCCGTTGACGTTCTCGCGCAGGAGGGCCTGCTCGGCGGCCATCTTGACGGCCTGTTCGTGGACGATGTCGAACGACCGCGCGACCTCGCCGATCTCGTCGCGGGTGTTGACGGGCACCGGCTGGACGGCTCGCTTCGAGGCGCCGACGGGATCCGGGTCGTCCAGGATCCCCTGCACGGTCTCCGGCAGCCGGGTGTAGGCGATGTCCAGCGCGCTCTTCCGCAGCACCCGCAGCGGGCGCAGCATCAGGCGGGCGACCAGGAGCATCAGCGCGACCGCGAGCGCCAGGGCCGCGAGGACCACGGCACCGCCGACCCACGCCGAGTTGACCTTCTGCGTGGCGAGGTCGTCGGCGCGCGTCTTGAGCTGGGCGAGCAGGTTCGACTCGACCGCGTGCAGCTTGTCGGCCGACACGGTGCTGTCCTTGCTGAGCGCCGTGGTGTCGATGTTCGGCGGGTCACCCAGCTGGGCGAAGGAGAACGCCGAGGTCTGGATCCGGCGCCGGTCGTCGACCTCCGGGCCGGAGTACGTGTCGTTGTAGAGCTGGCGCTGGTCGTCGTCGGCGTTCGCGAGGAAGGCCGCGACGGAGGCGTCCGCGCTCGACGCCGACGCACGCGTCTGGTCCAGCAGGTCACCGGGGAAGTTGCCGCGGAACGCGGCGATCTGCAGCTCGGCGTCGGAGCGGGTGGTGAACTCCTTGGCCTCGCTGACCGCCTGCGTGCTCGTGCCCAGGCGCAGCACGTCCCGGTCGGTGACCGCGGTGGTCACCTCGCGGCCGAGCTCGATGAGCGAGTCGATGACACCCGAGTAGGCGGTGAGCACCGTGATGTCGGGCAGGCTGTTGGAGGTGTTGAACGCCGCCCGCAGCGGACGCAGGGCGTCGAGGCGCTGGAGACCGCGGGTGTAGCGGTCCTTGGTCGCCTGGTCGTCGTAGTCGAGGGTGCCGGCCGCGCCGCGCAGGTCCTGGACCTCGCGGTCCACCTTGGCGATCTGCGAGTCGAGCCCGGTCTGCAGCAGCTGGTTCTGCGAAGAGATCCGCGCCACGGACAGCGAGCGTTCGTTCTGCAGCTCGTGCACCACTGTGGTGACCTTGACGGCGAACGCCACCTGGTCGGCGGTGCGCTGGAACTCGGCCGCCTCGCGGGCGTCGTCGATCACGCGCACCGCACCCAGTGCGAGCGCGGTGAGGGTCGGGATGATCAGGACCGCGGCCAGCTTGGACCGCAGCCGCCAGTCACGCATGCCGGAGAACAGCCCGGTCTTCCGGCCCGGATCCGCTCCGGGCGACTGCGCAGGGGCCCCTCCCACCCCTGCGGCGTCTTCGTTCGGCACCGCCGCTCCACCATCATCGTTCGTGCTCGGGAAACCCTGGTCGGTCCAGCGCCCGCCAGGGCGCATCGCGTTCTCCTCAGCCACTCGTCTGCACGCTCCCGGCGTTCCGGCGCTCCGGCCCATCGGTAGGAGCCCAGCGCAAGACGCTACCCGTACGGGTGAAAAGATCGTCTCCAGTATCGGTACTGGGGGTTCCTGAACCCCGTCCAGCCGGACGGAATCGGTTCAGCTCGAGCATCACGGTCGGTCCCTGCGCTGGTCCTGCATCGGTCTGTTGGTCGGCCTAACCCACCGGCGCGGCGGTTGTGCCCGGCCAGGCAGTGGTCTTCGCGGGGAAGATTCTCTCAGGAAAAGCACAGTGTGTGCTGGTACACCGAAGTGGGACTTCTTGATCGGCCATCCAGGCACTCTCTCTCACTACATCGGAGGTTGATACCTCCCCGCAGGTGCAGAGGGTAGCGAACGGCAAGGGAAGATGTAACCCTCCCGACAGGACCCACTCAATCTTGCACAGCGTTCGCTCAGTCGACGCACAGCAGCCGTCCTGAATTCGAGAACCCCACCCTACGCTGGGTGAACAGCTACGGCGAGTGGAGCAGTGGGTCTAGACCAGAGGCCGAAAGAGTGACGTGCGCCACTCGGTTAGGTAGTGATTCCACCCATTGTGAGCAAGCTGTCACGTTCTCTACAGTGGCCCGCGTGACTTCCGAGAATGAGTCACGCACTTCCACTGGAATCGGTTCCCGAACCGTCACTTTCTTCAAGGAGCAGGCCTTGCTTGGAAACGCCATGAGCAGTGGCCGGGTTCGCACTCGCCGCGCCGCGCTCGGGCTCGCCCTCACCGTCGCAGCCGCCACGGCCCTCACCGGCTGCAGTGCGCTCGGCTCGGACAGCTCGAACGCCTCGTCGAGCGGGGGCGGCCTGGAGAAGTCGAAGATCAAGGTCTCGATCATGCCGACCACCGACCTCGGCCCCTTCTGGCTGGCCCAGGACGGCGGCTACTTCAAGGCCGAGGGTCTCGAGGTCGAGCAGGTCGTCGCCAAGAGCGGCCAAGAGTCGATGCAGAAGGCGATCTCCGGGGAGGTCGACATCGCCCTCTCGACGTACACGCCGTTCTTCATCGCCAAGAGCAAGGACGCCGCGGACATCCAGCTGGTCGCCGACGGCACGTCGGTGAACGCGAAGAGCAACGCGATCGTCACGGTGCCGAACTCGCCGGTGAAGACGGTCAACGACCTCAAGGGCCGCCGGATCGCGATCACGGCCAAGAACACCGCGTCGGACATCCTCACCAAGTCCGTCATGAAGGACCACGGCGTCGACTTCACCGGGGTCGTGTGGACCCTGGTCACGCTGCCGAACATGGCGGCGGCGCTGAAGGACAACCAGGTCGACGCGGCCTACATGCCGGAGCCGATGCTCACGCAGGCGGCGAAGACCGTCGGCGCGACGCCGGTCATCGACATCAACACCGGCGCCAGCCAGGACTTCCCCCTGACCGGCTACGGCTCGATGACGAAGTGGGTCCAGGGCAACCCGAAGACCCTCGCCGCCTTCCAGCGAGCGATGAAGAAGGCCACCAGCGACGCCATCAACGACCGCTCGAAGGTCGAGCCGCTGCTGGTCAAGTACGCGAAGATCGACGAAGACACCGCCAAGCTGCTCACCCTGCCCGGCTACGGCTCCGTCCTGGACGCCCGGCGCCTGCAGCGGGTGCCCGACCTGCTGCTGCAGATGGGCGTCATCACCAGCAAGGTCGACGCCGCGCCGATGATCGCCCCGCAGGCGACCAGCTGACGTGAAGAAGCTGCTTCGCGGCCTGGCCGGCCTGGTCGGCTTCCTCCTGCTCTGGGAGGTCGTCGTCCAGGTCGGCCTGGTCGATCGGACGTTCACCCCGCCGCCCAGCGTCGTGCTGCGCACCGTCGGGGACCTGCTGGGCGACCCCGAGTTCATCCGGGACATCGTCGCGACCATGCTGGCCTGGCTGATCGCCATCGCCGTCGCGATCGCGGTCGGCGTACCCGCCGGACTGCTGCTGGGCAGCGTCCCGGCGTTGCGCACGGCCACCGCCTCGATCGTGGAGTTCCTCCGGCCGATCCCGATCACCGCGCTGGTTCCCCTGGTGCTGCTGGTGATCGGCTCCGGCCCCGAAGCGAAGATCACCCTCGCGGTCTACGCCTCGCTGTGGCCGATCATGTTCAACACGATCTACGGCATGGGCGAAATCGACCCGGTGCTGATGGAGACCGCCCGTGCGTGCGGGACCAGCCGGTTCCGCATCCTGACGTCGGTCGCGCTGCCGCAGACCGCGCCGTTCGTCTTCACCGGCGTCCGGCTGTCGGCGACGATCTCCCTGATCGCCGTCGTCAGCGTCGAGTTCCTGGCCGGCTCCCAGCTCGGGCTGGGCAGCTTCATCATCGTCGCCAGCACCGGTTCGGTCCGGTTCGACCTGGTCCTGGCCGGCACGGTGGTCGCCGGGGTGCTGGGCTACCTGATCAACGAAGGGCTCGAACAGCTCGGCAAGCGGCTGTTCAAGTGGAGCTCGGTGGACCGGGAGGCGATCGCGTGACGGCGGCAACCCTTTCGGGCCGGGTGGGCCGGCGCGCCGCGCGCGGTGCCGCCACGGTCCTGCGCAACTGGCTGCTGTTCGCGCTCCTGGTGGTCGGCTGGGAGTTCGCCGCCCGGGCCGGCGGCAGCAAGTTCTTCCCCCCGCCGTCGGAGATCGCGGGCACCGCCGCCAAGCTGTGGTTCACCGGGCCGGTGTCGCACCTGTTCCTCACCGACGCCGTGTTCGACAACGTGTTCCCCAGCCTCGGCCGGACGCTCGGCGGCTGGGCACTGGCCGCGGTCGTCGGCATCGTCCTCGGCGTGCTGCTCGGCCGGTCGGCGACGGCGATGGACTACGCCGGCCCGCTGTTCGCGTTCTTCCGGTCGATCCCGCCGCCCACCCTGATCCCGGTGTTCGGGGTGCTGTTCGGGCTGAGCTCGGGCATGCAGATCGGGTCGATCATCTTCGGCGCGGTGTGGCCGGTGCTGCTCAACACCGTCGACGGCGTCCGCTCGGTCGACCAGGTGAAGGTGGAGACGGCGCGGTCGTTCCGCACGCCCAAGGCGTACTGGCTCGGCATGGTCGTCCTGCCGGCGGCGGCCCCGAAGATCTTCGCCGGGCTGCGGGTCAGCCTGTCGATCTCGCTGCTGCTGATGGTCGTCTCCGAGCTCGTCGGCGCCTACAACGGCATCGGCCGGTCGCTGCTGAACGCCCAGCAGGACTTCGAGTTCCCGACCATGTGGTCGTGGCTGGTGCTGCTCGGCATCCTCGGCTACGTCTTCAACACGATCTTCCTGGCCGCGGAACGGCGGGTGCTGGCCTGGCAGCCGGCCCGTCTCGGCCGCGACTGACGCTGGAAAGGCCTCTCCCATGTCCACCATGCTCGAAGTTTCCGGCCTCAGTCACACCTACGGCAGTGGCACAGGAGCGCACACCGCGGTGAACAACCTTTCGTTCACCGTCGAAGCCGGGCAGCTGGCCAGCATCGTCGGCCCGTCGGGCTGCGGGAAGTCGACGCTGCTGCGCTGCATCGCCGGGCTGACCCCGCCGACCGACGGCACGGTCAGCCTGCACGGCGACCGCGTCTCCGGTGTCCCGGACGACCTGGCCGTGGTGTTCCAGGACTACAGCCGTTCGCTGTTCCCCTGGCTTTCGGTGCAGAAGAACGTCGAGTTCCCGTTGCGGTGGCGCCCGATCTCCCGCGCGGAACGCCGGGAACGGGCGGCCGAGGCGCTCGAGCAGGTCGGCCTGTCGGGCGTCGGGGGCAAGTACCCGTGGCAGCTGTCCGGCGGCATGCAGCAGCGGGTGTCGATCGCCCGCGCGCTGGCCAGCCGCCCGGCGCTGCTGCTGATGGACGAGCCGTTCGCCTCGGTCGACGCCCAGACGCGCTTCGAGCTCGAGGACCTGACCCGGCGCGTGCAGCGCGAGCAGGGCAGCACGGTCCTGGTCGTCACCCACGACATCGACGAGAGCGTCTACCTGTCCGACCGCGTGCTGGTGCTGTCGAAGTCACCGGCGACGATCGTGGCGGACCTGCCGGTGGGCCTGCCCGCTGCGCGGAACCAGATCACGACGCGCGAGTCGGCGGAGTTCGTGACCCTGCGCGGCGAAGTGGCCCGGCTGCTGAACGGCGGCACGCCGGCGGAGGCCGCCACGGCCGCGTCCGACGCCGCGGAGTGGGAGCTGGCCGAGCGGACTTCGGACGTCCGGGAAAGCCGGACCCGCAGCTGACCCACAGCCGACCCGCTGGTGGTCCACAGTGGATATCCACTGTGGACCACCAGCGGCGGCTATCTGGTTATCAGTAAAGCGACTTCGACGACGCGGCCACCCGGACGTGGACCAGCGTCGGGCGCGGGTCGGCCAGCGCCGCCGTGAGACCGGGGACCAGCTCGGCCGGCTCGGTGATCGTCACGCCGTGGCAGCCCATGCTCTCCGCCAGCGCCGCGAACCCGATGCCGCCCAGTTCGGTGCCCGGCAGCTTCGCGCCGCCGATCGCGTCGCCCAGGATGCGGACCGCCGCGTACTCGGAGTTGTCCAGGATCACGAACGTCACGGGCAGTTCTTCGCGCGCCGCCGTCCAGAGGGCCTGGATGCCGTACATGCTCGAGCCGTCGCCGATCACGCCGACGACCTTGCGGTCCGGGCGGGCGAGCGCCGCGCCGACCACGCCGGGGACGCCGTAGCCGAGCGTGCCGCTGGCCATCGTCAGGAAGCCGGTGTCGGTGGCCGTGATCGGCAGGTGGTCGTGCAGGATCCCGCGGTGGCTGGGCGCTTCTTCGACGACCAAGGCGTTGTCCGGCAACAGGTCCGCGAGCGTCGAGTAGACGAGTTCGCCGGTCAGCGCGTCGCCGGCCGGTTTCGCGGGACGCTGCCGTGGCGCCGGTGCGGGCCGCGTGCTGCGCTCGACGACGTTGAGCAGCGCGCGGACGCCCAGCTTCGGCGTGGCCCGGATACCGGTGCCTTCGAAGGCGCGCGCGAGGACCTGCTCGTCGTCGCTGACGATGAACAGCGGCGGCAGCGGAGCTTCCCCGCGCCCGCGGTCGACGTGGTAGGTGAAGGCGGGCGCCCCGAGCACGACGACGAGGTCGTACGGCGCGAGCGTGTCGGCGACCGCACCGCGTTCGGGGTCGAGGAACCCTTGGAACAGCGGGTGGTCCTCGGGGAACGAGCAGCGGAACGACATCGGCGCGACCCACACGGCGGCGTTGAGCCGTTCGGCGAGCGCGACGGTTTCGACGACGGCCGCGTCCTGGTCGACGGCTCCCCCGACGACGATCGCCGGCCGTTCGGCGGCTTCCAGGGCGGTGTTGAGCTCGTCGACGGCCTCGGGATCGGGCGCGAAGCCGCGGATCCGAGGACGCGAGACGATGGGCCGTTCGGTGGTGACGGCCCAGTCGTCGGCGGGCACGGACACGAAAACCGGACCGGACGGCGCCTGCGTGGCGACGTGGTAGGCCCGCGCCAGCGCGGCCGGGACGTCCTCGGCCGAGGCGGGCTCGATCGACCACTTCACGTACGGCTTCGGGAACTCGGGCGCTTCCATCGCGCCGAGGAAGGGTTCGTGCGGGATGAGCGACCGGATCTGCTGCCCGGCGACGACGATCAACGGCGTCCGGTTGCGGTAGGCGTTGAAGAGGCTGCCGAGCCCGTGCCCGACCCCGCCCGCGGAGTGCAGGTTGACGAGCACGGCTTTCCGGGTGGCCTGCGCGTAGGCATCGGCCATCGCCACGACGGCGGACTCCTGCAGGCCCAGGACGTAGTCGAAGTCGTCGGGCCAGTCGGTGAGGAACGGCACTTCGGTGGTGCCGGGATTGCCGAACACCGTGGTGAGGCCGAGTTCGCGGAGGAGCTCGCGGGTGGCGTCCAGCACCGTGCGCTTGATCATGCGCCCAGGTTAACGCTTAGCCTTGCGAAGAAAAGCCCCCCAAGCGGCCGAACCGACGGTGAGCGTGCCACCCGAGCGGTCCTTGGTGTCCCGGATCTGCGACACCGGCCCGAGCTTGACCTCGACGCAGTTCTCTTCGCTGCCGCTGTAGCTGGACTTACGCCACATCACGCCTCCAAGTCGGCGATCACCTCCCGGATGAGCACGCAGGAATCCTGCTCACTCAGGGCCAGTGCCGCCATCGCCCGCTGGGCCGCCCGGTAGTCGGCCACCTGCTGCTCATCGTAGAGGTAGGCACTGCCGCGGTACTGCTCCACGAAGATGATCGGCGGCAGGTCGGAGTAGTCGAAGATGATGAAGGAACCGTTGAGGCCCGGGTGGAACTCCTCGCTCTCCGGCAGAACCCGCAAGCTGATGTTCCGCCGCTCGGCCAACTCGGCGAGGTGCCTGAGCTGCGGAAGCATGATCTCGCGGCCGCCGAGCCGCTGGCGGATCACCGGCTCGGCGAGGAAAACGGTGTAAGGAGAGGGATTGCGACCGGTCAGCACCTCCTGCCGCAGCAAGCGAACCTTCAGCCTCAGGCGCAACTCCTCCTCCGACCGCCGCCGACCGCCGGTACCGAGAATTGCCCAGGCGTAGTCGGGGGTCTGCAGCAGTCCGGGGATCAGCAGCGGTTCCCAGGCAAAGATCGCCGAGGCCGTGCGCTCGTACTCGATGAAAGCCGAGAGCCGCGGCGAGATCCCGGGAATACTGTGCTCGAGCCAGTTGGGCTCGCGGGCGTTCCTCGCCAGCTCCAGCAACCGTTTCCGCTCGGCCGGCTCCACCCGCAGCGCCCCGAGCAGCAGCGCCACCTGCTCGATCTTGGGCACCCGCGTCCCGCTCTCCCAGTGCGAGAGATCCTGCGCCACCACCCCCGCCAGCCGCGCCAGTTCGCGCACGCCGAGGTTGCGCGCCTTCCTCGCCGCGCGGATCCCGAAGCCCAGCGCGCGGGACCTCGGCGTCGCTACCAGTGTCGCCATGCACACATTGTGTCATCGACCACCGACAGAAACCGGAAACCGGGGCTGTCGCAAACTCGCGACAGCCCCGGTTCCGCACACTCAGCCGATCAGGCCGGACAGCCCGCTCGCCTTGAACGAACCCCAACCCGTGACCTGGTCATACCCGGTCCCGGCGCTGAACCCGGTCGTGCCGTGGAGGGTGTTGTTGCCCGACGTCACGTCGTGGAAACCGGTGCCGTAGGACGACCCGTTGCCGATCGAGTAGAACTTCGGGTTCAGGTTGCCCAGGCCGCCGCCGTGCACCTGGTTCTGCAGCGCCGCGAAGGCCGCCCACAGCGGGGCCGCGCCCGAGGTGCCGCCGACCGTTCCCCAGCTGCCCGCGCTGTAGATGTAGTAACCCGACGTCGGGGAGGCGTCCGCCGACACGTCCGGCACCTTGCGGTACGTCGTGCTCTGCGACGACTGCCACGAGGGCGCCGTGAACACCGTCGAGATGCCGCCGCCGGTCGAGCCGCCGCTGTTGCCGTCGTTCCAGGTCACTTCGCTGCTGTAGCCGTTGGACGAGGTCACGCTCAGCTTCGTGCCGCCGACGCCCGACACGTTCGGGCTCGACGCCGGGAAGTCGACGCCCTTCGCCGCCGAACCCGTCTGGCGGTAGCAGTCGGTCGTGCCGTCGTCGCCCGCCGCCGCGAAGTAGGAAATACCCTCCGCCGTACCCGTCGCGATCGCGCTGCTGACGCTCTTCGCCGCGCTCGAACCTTCCGCGGATTCGCAGGCGCCCCAAGAGATCGAGACGACGTTGACCTTCGCGTCGGACGCGATCTTCTGGTACATCGCGAGTTCGCCCGCGCTCGAGTTCGGTGCCTCGTAGACGTAGTCGTTGGCCGCCGCGGCCAGCGCGTGCACGACCTCGATGTCGAGCTCGACCTCGATCTGGCCGTCCCCCGGTGACGAGTCGTAGTTCGCGCCGCTGACGCCGACCGTCGTCACCGTGCCCGCGGAAAGGCCGTACGTGCTGTCGTACTTGGTGATGTTGGACTTCTGGTAGCCGTCGAACTCCACGAACCCGACGTTCACGCCGCGGCCGGTCGCCGACAGGCCGCTGGTGCCGTACGCGGTCTTGAGCACCGGCGGGGTGACGGACTTGACGACGTTGGGCTGCGCCAGCGGCTTCGACGCGTGCGTCCGCACCGCGTGGTCGTCGAGGCCGATGACCCCGCCCACGACGTCCGAGACGCTCGCCGGCACGGCCGGGACGGCGTCGTTGGCGAAGAAGTCCCGCCCGGAAGCCTGGTCGCGGTAGGTCCCGATCCGGGTCCGGAACGCCGACTCGAGCTGCGCCGCCGAGCCGGTGAACGTGATCGCCTGCCGGTTGCCGGAAACTTCGATCCCGGACAGCCCCGCTTTCCCGAGAAATGAGACGGCCTTGTCAACGTCGGCCTGGGTCGGGCCGAACCTGGCATTGAACTGCGCCGGGGTCAGAAACCGGTGGTATTGCGGCGAAGCGGGATTTTGCACGTCGGCGAGGAACTTTTCGAGCGCCTGCTGGTTGTGCAGTTTCAGCGAGAGCGCGGCGGCGATCGGCCGGTCGGCCGCGACGTCGCCGGTGCGGGCGCTGTTGATCAGCGGCGCGGCGTTGTCGGCCAGCGTGACCAGGGGTTCCGGCGCGGCGGCGGCCGGCACGGCCACGGCGAGGCCGAGCAACGCAGGCAGCGGCACAGCGGCCGCGACGAGCTTGCGCAAGCGCATGGGGGAATTTCCTCTCGGCGGTGGGGACCGGGCCTGCGCGGAATGCTCGCCGCAGGTTGCCGAGCAGCATAAGAAGACGTGATCACGCCAAGGAACCTACTTTTGGCCGGTCTTCAGCGGATCCCATTTTCATTTTCCGAGAGGTTTACCTTTCCATGGCAAACCGATTATTGTCCGGAATGCCCGACCATTTCGATGCGTTCGATGATTTCCCGGGCGCGCGGGTCGCGCCGGTGGCGGCGGGCCGCGGCCGACAACGTCCGCAGCCGCTGCCGGGTCCGGGGCGAGCGCAGCACGCCGGCCAGCTCGATCGCCTCCCGGCCGGCTTCGGCGGCGACGTCGAGATCGCCGTCCAGCGCGTGCACGGTGGCCAGCCAGATCACCGTCAGGGACCGGCTGCGGGCCATTTCCGGGCCGTAGCCGGCGATGGCGTCGACGAGCGCGGGGATGCCCTCGCGGCCGTGCCGGACGTCGACGACCTGGGCCAGTTCCCCGTGCACCGTGCCGACCATCGCCGCCAGGTCGGTGGGGCCGAAGAAGGCCGCCCACGGCGACGGTTCCACGCCCGCGGCGTCGGCGAACTCGCTGCGCGCCCGGTGCAGGCACGCCACCGCGGCGACGACGTCGGCCTTCTTGGCGTGCGCCCACGCTTGGTTGGCCGACAGGATCGCCTGGGCCAGCCGCGAGCGCGCCCGCAGCGCCGCCTCCCGGCCCCGCGCGAACTCCGCCAGCGCCGGATCGACCGCGTCGTAGTGCAGCAGCAGCCGCCCGGCGCGGTACCGGATGTTGGCCTGGAGGTCGTCGTTGCCCGCTTCGACAGCCAGTTCCATCGCCTGCGCGAACGATTCCAGCGCGGCCTCGGGGCGGTCGTCGTCGAAACTGGTCCAGCCGGCGAGGTTGTACAGGTCGGCGACGGCGGTGCAGAGCCGCGGCCGGACCTTGCCGCGCACGGTGCCGCCCAGCAGCCCGACGGCGTGGGGCAGCACCTCCGCGACGGCCTCGCCACAAGCACCGCCGCCGTAGCGGTAGTCCTGCGCCCGAAGCCGCGCGATGGTGTCCTCGAGCCGTTGCACGTCGGCGAGACCCACGCGTGCGCCGCTGAAGCCGTCCCGCTCGTCACTGCCGGTCATGGCAGCCCTCCGTCCGTAGAGAGCTGCCGATCGGGCAGCTCCGCTCATTCCCCGCCGGGCCAGGCCGGAGCCCGCTCCTTCGAGGGAGTGGCACCGGGCAGCACCCCGGTGGCGGTCAGCACCACACCCGTGGCGGTTTCCGCGATCTTGACGACGGCCAGCAGCCCGGTCAGGGCGAGGGAGCCGCCGAGCCCCAGTTTCGCGAAATCGTCTTCGGCGGTTTCGGTTCCGCGTTGACGCGGTATCGCGCCGGTCACGATTCGGCCCTCCGGCTTGCCACTGCGGTACTCGGGCGATATCCGCGGGGAATCAGCCTGCCCCAGGTGGCGGAAATCCACCTGATGGCCGGCATCCTGGTCTCCTGCTGTCCACGCAACGAGTTCTGGAACTGAATACGCGCGCACACGGCGCCGCCTCCCGCACTGCAGATCGATTCCTGAAGATCGGCCGGATCGCGAAATGCGGGACAACCGTAGCCAGCCGATCGTCGGAAAATCAGCCACCAACCAGGTCAAACCTGAAACCGCCCGTGCAACCGCACGCGCAGCCCAGCGCACGACATTGCACACGGCGGATGCAATTTCACGAGCCAGGTCACGATTGTCACCGCAACGCGAAAACATCGGCAGAAATCGTTTCCGCTCCGCCGATCCTCCGTGAAACGCGGGTAATCGATCAGGATTTGACGAGGTCGACCCAGGTGCGCACGGTTCCGGCGTCCACGGGTGCCTGCCAGCCGCCGGGCCGCACCGCGCTGCCGACGTGGAATCCCCGGACGCCACCCGCGCGCAGGAGGTGCACCTGCTGGGCGCGCAGGCCGCCGCCGACGAGCAGTTCCGGGCCGCCGTCGCGCTGCGCGAGCCGCTGCAGCACCGAAAGGCCGCTCGCCACGCCGTTCGGGTGACCGGCGGCGAGCACGGTGTCACAGCCGAGCGAGGCCAGCTGGTCGTACGCCCGCAACGGATCGCGCGTGCGGTCGATGGCGCGGTGGAACGTCCAGGGCAGGCCGTCGACCTCCTTGATCAGCGCTTCGCAGGCGTCGAGGTCGATTTCGCTGTCGACGGTGAGGAAGCCGAAGACGAACTCCCGCGCGCCCGCGTCGATCAGCCGGGCGGTGTCCGCGCGCAGCCCTTCCAGATCGCCGATGGCGAAGGAACCGTTGTCCCGCAGCATCACCCGAACCGGGAGGTCGGTGGCCGAGAGCACGTCACGCAGCGTTTCGAGCGACGGCGTCAGGCCGTCCTGCGCCATGTCCGCGACCAGTTCGAGGCGGTCGGCCCCGCCCGCCTGCGCGCCTTCGGCATCCGCCGCGTCCAGCGCGATCACTTCCAGCAGGGGCGTCTTCGAGCTCATGCCTCATCCGTTTCACTGGTTCCGGGTGTCGTCTCCCCTCGCGTGCCGCCCTCGCCGGAAGCCGCCTTGAAGGCTCGTCATCCGCTCGCGTACCGCTTCCGGGGAAAGAGAGAGTATCGGCCGCTGCTCCGGCACCGCTCCCGGGCTGGCCGCGGAATCCAGCGGCTGCAGGAACGGCCAGGTGTCCTCCGCGCCGTCCTCCTGCTCCAGTTCGGCCGGGGTAGGCCATTCGTACGAGGGCTCGATCGCGGCGGGCGGCGCGACGGGTGTCAGCCGCGGTTCGGTGTCTTCGTCGTCCGGGGTGCGCACGGGCGCGACGGCCACCGGAGCCGGTGGCGGTGCGGGAGCCGGGGCCGGAGCGGCCACCGGGACCGGTGGCGGCGGTGCGGGCGCCGGTGGCGGTGGCGGTGGCGGTGGCGGTGCGGGCGCTAGTTGCGGTGCGGGCGCCGGTTGCGGCCCGCGGATCGGCGGCCGCGTGGTGAGCGCGTGCCGTGGCTGGGGCTCGACCGGCCGCGGCTCTTCGGCGACCGGACGCGGCTCGGCCGGCTTCCGCGGCTGTTCGGGCGCGGCGGAGGCGTCGAACCAGCGGGACAGGACGTCGCGGTAAGCGGGCATCCGCTCGGTCGGGGCGTCGAGGTCCAGGTGCGCCTCTTCGTCCACGGTCGGCCACTCCGGGGCTTGGTCGCGGGCCACCACCGGGGCCCGGCGCGGCGGCCCGGCCTCGATCGACGGCGGCGTCAGCTCTTCCGGCTCCGGCTCGGGTTCGGGCTCCGGCGGCGTGAGCGGGGCCAGCGGCGCCAGCAGCTCCGGTTCCGGGGCGGCGAGCGGCTCGACGGGCGGCGGCGGTGCCGGCATCGGCGGCAGCTCGACGATCAGGGCGGCGGGCACCAGCACGGTCGCGACCAGCCCGGAGTCCGCGCCCGCGCTCAGGCTGACGTCGATGTGGTGGCGCGTGGCCAGCGTCGCGACGACGAACAGGCCCATCCGGCGCGAGACCTCGACGTCGACGTCCGGCGGGTGCGCGAGCCGCGCGTTGGTGCGGTCGATCTCCGCCTGCGGCATGCCGGCGCCGTGGTCGATGATCTCGATCTGCCAGTCGCCGTCGTGGGTTTCGGCGCTCGCCACGGTGACCGTCTCGTCGGCGGAGTAGCGCGTCGCGTTCTCCAGCAGCTCCGAAACGACGTGCACGAGGTCGTTGACGGCCTCGCCGCGGACCGCGACCTGCGGCGCCGGGCCGAGCTCGATCCGCTGGTAGTCCTCGACCTCCGAGAGCGCGGCGCCGATGATCTCGTCGGCCGCGACCGGGCCGGCGTCCTCCCGCGCGGAGTCCTGGCCGGAGAGCACCAGCAGGTTTTCGCTGTTGCGCCGCATCCGCGTCGCGAGGTGGTCGAGTTCGAAGAGCCCGGCGAGGGTGTCCGGGTCCTGCTCGCCGGCCTCCATCCGGTCGAGCACCGACAGCTGCCGTTCGACGAGGTCCTGGCTGCGCTGCGAGAGGTTGACGAACATCGCGTTGACGTTCTCGCGCAGCATGGCCTGTTCGCCGGCGAGCCGCACCGCCTCGCCGTGCACCGCGTCGAACGCGCGCGCCACCTGGCCGAGCTCTTCGCGGGTGAACACCGGCACGGGCGCGACGGCAAGCCGTTTCCGCAGGTTCTCGGGCGCGGGCTCGGGGTCGGTGAGCAGGTTCTGCACGGCCGCCGGCAACCGGTGCTCGGCCACTTCCAGCGCCGTCCGGCGCAGGATCCGCAAGGGACGCAACAGGGACCGCGCGATGACCACCGACAGCACACCCGCGACGAGCAGGACGCCGAGGACGACGCCGCCGTCCCACAACGCGGCCGTCCGGGCTTGCGCCGCCAGGCTGTCCGTGCGTTCCTGCAACTGGACCAGCAGCGCCTGCTGCACCTGGTGGGCGAGGTTCACCGTGTGCGTAGCCGAAGTGTCCCACTGGTTCGGGTCGAGGCCCGAGAGGTTCTGGCCGTTTTCGGTGCGGGTGAGCGCGGATTCGACCATGTCGTTGCCGATGTCGACGACCAGGCCGATCACCGTGTCGTCGAACATCCGCTGCTGGTCGGGGGTGGCGAAGGTGCGGTAGTCGCTGCGCGCGGCGGCCAGCTCGGCTTCCGCGCCGAGCAGGGCACGCGTGCGGTCGCGGTTGAGGGTGCCCGCCGCGAGCGCCTCGGCCATCACCGCCCGCTTGACCGACATCTGGTCCTTGATCCGGGCGAGTGCGTTGCCCGCCAGCCGCATCCGCGCGAGGTCCGAATCGGAGACGTCGGCGGCCGCGGAGTCGCTGATGTCGAGCAGGCCGGAGATCAGCTCGCTGTAGGAGCGCAGCACGGCGTCGGCGGGGAACGCCGAATGCTCCGCGGAAAACCGCAGGCCACCGAGCACGCGCAGCCGGTCGTCGGTCTGCTGCAGGCTTTCCGCGGCGTTCGCGTCGAGCCGCGCCTTGCTCTCGGCGAGGGTGCGCTCGAACCCGCCGATGGCCTGGTCGACGCGGTTGCGCTGGGCGGTCAGGTCCGCGGTGTCGCCTTGGCGGTTCTGGGCCACGAACCGGACGGTGAGGTCGCGCTCGCGTTGCAGCTCGTGCAAGGCTTCGGCGACCGTGCTGTCGACGCGGCCGCGCGTGGCGAACTCGGCCAGCTGCCGGGCGTCGCGCAGGTCGGAGCTGATCCGCAGGCCGACGAGCGCGATCACGGCCAGCGCCGGGATGAGGAGGACGGCGAAGAGCTTCGTGCCGAGACGCCAGTTCCGCAACCGCCAGCGGCCGCCCGCCGGACGCGGGTCCGCCGCGTCGCCGCCCTTGCGGGGACGCTTGTCGCGACGGGTCACCTGGTTTCCTTTTCCGCCGCGGGCGGGAACCCGCGGATCGAACGACACACGAACCTACTGAACGGTAGCCCGCCCCATGAAGATCCGAAAGCCGCGCTGGCACGAGACGGCCCTGCCCGCGATCGTATGGGGCGCGGACCATACGATCCAGCACGAGAACCAGATTCTCGCGGTAGGTGAAGGTTCATGATCAGACGCGGACGGATGATTCCGCTGGTAGCGGCGCTCCTGGCGACCGCGGGCTGCAGCGTGTTCTCTTCCGGCACTCCCGCGCCTCCGCCGCCGCTGGAGCGGACCACCCTGCGCGTCGGTGTGGGCAACGCCATCGACACGGCCCCGCTGCGGATCGCCGTCGCGGCCGGGAAGTTCGGTTCCGCGGGACTGAACGTCCAGCTGGTGGAACTCGGCGCCGACGACGGGCTCGCGAAACTGGCCGCCGGCGACCTCGACGTCACCTTCGCCTCCGACATCGCGATGTTCCGCGCCGCGGCCGGCGGGACGGCGTTGCAGCTGCAGGGCGAGGCCTACACCTCCGGCCCGAACACGATGGCCCTGGTGACGCTGCCCAACTCGGACTACACCGTGCCGACGGGCAAGCGGTCGCCGAAGATCGCGGTGAACATGCTCGACGACGTCGGCGCGCTCGTCGCGCGTTCGGTGCTGGTCACCGCGGGCGTCGACCAGGCGAAGATCAAGTTCGTCCCCACCCCGTTCGACCGGATGCCGCAGGCGCTGCAGGCCGGCGACGCCGACGCCGCGCTGATGATCGAGCCGTACACCACCCGGGCCGAGAAGGACCTCGGCGCGCACATCCTGGCCGACGGCGCCCGCGGTTCGACGCTCGACTTCCCGCTGTCCGGCTACGCGGCGGCGAAACCGTTCGCGCAGGCCAACCCCCGGACGCTCCGGGCGTTCCGCACCGCGCTGAGCACGGCCCAGCAGAGCGCGACGGACCCGGCGATCGTGCGCGACGCGCTGCCGAAGTTCTCCGACATCGACGCGACCACCGCCGCGCTGATCTCGCTCGGCTCGTACCCGGTGTCGCTCAACGGCATCCGGCTACAGCGCGTGGCCGACCTGATGCACAACTCGGGACAGCTGGCGAACCGCCTCGACGTCCAGAGCCTGCTGCCCGAGCAGACCGGGTACTGAGAGCTAGTGTCGCGCGTCGCAAGTTTGTTTGACGTCCGGGAAGAGCGGGGACCGGGCCGCTGTCACTGAACTTCGGACGCGCGACACTAGATGTTCTCGCCCCGCGGCAGCATGCACACGACGCGCATGGGCGGGCCGTAGTAGATCCGGATGTCGTCGGCGTCTTCGCACTGCTTGTCGTCGCGAGACCTGCTGAAGACCTCGACGCGGTCCGTCGCCGCCGGGTCGGAGCAGCTCACCTTGGCGATCGCGACCTCGTCTTCGATGTCGCGGAGGCAGTCGCCGGTGCGGACGTTCAGCGCGAGGCAGAGCGTCCGCCCGGAGTCGGAGCCGCTCGTGGTCCGGAACCGCACGTAGCCGTTGGAGGAGCAGGTCGAGTTCCGGCTGGCGGCGGTCTCGACCTTGTACGTCGCGTTGTTCGCGGTGCAGCCGACGCGGTGGTAGGCGAGCCGGCCGGCCGTCTCCTGGGTCAGGTACAGGCAGTCACCGTCCGACGGCGGGCCGTTGCGGCCGGCCCAGTAGACGCCCATCGCGCCCAGCACGCCCAGGCCCAGCGCGACGACGACGCACGCGACCAGCGTGATCCGCACCTTCGTGGTGAACCAGTGCGGAATCGGCGGCGGCCCCGGTACCGGCGGCATCGGCGGCTGTCCCGGCATCGGCGCGGGCTGCGCGTAGCCCGGCGACCGGAACGGGTTGTCGTCGAACGGCGGTGTGGTCAACGTGCCCTCCAGTGATCCCCTCGGCACCTCGTCCCACCGGCGGACCCGCGAGCGGAGCGGACCGGAGCGAGGCACGTATAACAGTAGTTGTGACTGATGGCCCGCTGATCGTCCAGTCCGACAAGACCGTGCTCCTGGAGGTCGACCACCCCCAGGCCGGTGACGCGCGCGTCGCGATCGCGCCGTTCGCCGAGCTGGAACGGGCGCCGGAGCACGTGCACACCTACCGGATCACGCCGCTGGCCTTGTGGAACGCGCGCGCCGCGGGCCACGACGCCGAGCAGGTCGTCGACGCCCTGACGACGTACTCGCGCTTCCCGGTGCCGCAGCCGCTGCTGATCGACGTCGTCGACGTCATGGGCCGGTTCGGGCGGCTGCAGATCGCCAACCACCCGGCGCACGGGCTCGTGATGTCGACCACCGACCGCGCGGTGCTGACCGAGGTCGTCCGGAACAAGAAGATCAGCCCGATGATCGGCGCCCGGATCGACGAAGACACCGTCCTCGTGCACCCGTCCGAGCGCGGGCGGCTGAAGCAGGCGCTGCTGAAGGTCGGCTGGCCCGCCGAGGACATGGCCGGGTACGTCGACGGCGAAGCCCACCCGATCGCCCTGGACGAGCAGAACTGGCACCTGCGCGACTACCAGCGGATGGCCGCGGAGGCGTTCTGGGCGGGCGGCTCCGGCGTGGTCGTGCTGCCCTGTGGCGCCGGGAAGACGCTGGTCGGCGCGGCGGCGATGGCTCGCGCGCAGGCCACCACGCTGATCCTGGTGACGAACACGGTCGCCGGGCGGCAGTGGAAGCGTGAGCTGATCGCGCGGACGTCGCTGACCGAGGAAGAGATCGGCGAGTACTCCGGGGAGAAGAAGGAGATCCGGCCGGTCACCATCGCCACCTACCAGGTGATCACCCGCAAGACCAAGGGCGAGTACCGGCACCTGGAGCTGTTCGACTCCCGCGACTGGGGCCTGGTCGTCTACGACGAGGTCCACCTGCTGCCGGCGCCGGTGTTCCGGATGACGGCGGACCTGCAGTCGCGGCGGCGCCTCGGCCTGACGGCGACGCTGGTGCGCGAGGACGGCCGCGAGGGCGACGTGTTCTCGCTGATCGGCCCGAAGCGCTACGACGTGCCGTGGCGCGACATCGAGGCGCAGGGCTGGATCGCCCCGGCGGAGTGCACCGAGGTCCGCGTGACGCTGACCGACGCGGAGCGGCTCGAGTACGCCACGGCCGAGGCCGACGAGCGGTACAAGCTGGCGGCGACGGCGTTGACGAAGACGCCGGTGATCAAGTCGATCGTGGCCAAGCACGCGGGCGAGCCGACGCTGGTCATCGGCGCCTACCTCGACCAGCTGGAGATGCTCGGCGACGAGCTCGACGCCCCGGTGGTCCAGGGCGCGACCCGCAACAAGGAGCGCGAGGAGCTGTTCGACAAGTTCCGCCGCGGCGAGATCAAGACGCTGGTGGTGTCGAAGGTCGCGAACTTCTCGATCGACCTGCCGGAAGCCTCGGTGGCGATCCAGATCTCGGGCACGTTCGGCTCGCGCCAGGAGGAGGCCCAGCGCCTCGGGCGGCTGCTGCGCCCGAAGGGCGACGGGCGGCAGGCGCACTTCTACTCGATCGTCTCGCGCGACACGGTGGACACGGAGTATGCGGCGCACCGGCAGCGGTTCCTCGCGGAGCAGGGCTACGCGTACCACATCGTGGACGCGGACGACCTGCTCCGGCCGCTCTGAGCCCGCTCAGCCGACGTCGGTGAAGAACTTTTCGACGTCGTAGTTCGCGATGAGCCGTGCCAGGCCGGCCGGCGTCTGCCCGGAGAGGTTGGCCTGGCGCGGGTCGGCGTTGTGCCGCCGGAGCAACTCGATGAGCTCGCCACCGCCCCGGTAGGCGAACACCGCCGTGAACAGGGGCGAGTTTCCGTACGCGTTGACCGGATCGACCTGGGCGCCCGCCTCCAGCAGCACCGTGGCCACCTCGAGGTTTCCCTGCTGGGCGGCCAGGTGCAGCGGGGTGAAGCCCTGCCGGTCGCGTGAGTCGGGATCGTGCCCCGCGGCGAGCAGGGCCCGCGCTTGCGCACCGTCGCCGTCCAGCGCGCAGTAGTGCAGCTCGGATCGCCCGTGCCGATCGACCACGTTCGCCCCCTCCTGCTGGAGAGCACAGTATTCGTCTCGGTCCGCTTGCGCACCGACTCGTTCGGCCTAGCGAATCGTCACAGGAACAACTTGCGCCACAGGAGTCGCGCACAAGCCGCTGACCAGCGGATTTACCGATTCACTCGAACGGATGAGCGGGCGCGGTACTGGGAATTGTCGGACCCTCGAACTACTGTTCGACATGCAGCAACCGAACACAAGTTCGAGGGGACGTCCATGACGATCGCACCGCTCCGCCCCGGTACGCCCGCGCCGCCGGTCCAGACCCTCCCACCGGGGTCCTGGCACGGCCGGCTGTGGGTGTCCGACCTGCCGCTGACCCGGCCCGAGCGCTACCTGGGCTGCGTGGCCGAGTTCGAGCGGTCCGGCCTGTGGCCGGTGCTGATCCCCCACGACCAGCGCTTCGCGGCGAACGGCGAGGATTGGATCGACGACCGAGGCAGGCTGTCCCCGGCCGGCCACCGGGTGGCCACGGCCGACCCGGCGGCGGCCCTGTCCCGCTGGTGGGACACGTCGTGCTGCAACGGCGCCTGCCTGAGGCCCTTCGGCGCGCGGTTCCCGGGGCTGGCCAAGCGCAGCCCCCGCAGGTCCGACCCCCTGGCGGAGGCGGGCAACACGGGCTCGATCCTGGCCAACCGAGCCCCCCACCGGCTCGGCCTGGTCCAGACGGAACGCCCGGCCGACATCCCGGCCCTGCTGGGTTGGACGGGGATGATCAAGTGCACGGACCAGGTGGCGGAGCTGTCGGCGGTGCTGCGCAGCTGGGAGGAGAGGTTCGGGGCCACGCTGGTGGTCCTGGGGTTCGACGCGATCGAGCTGTCGGTGGCGGCACCCCCGCGGAACCAGGCCCGGGCATTGACGGTGGCCGCGGAGCACCGGGCGTTCAGTTTGCCCACGTTCGCGGGCCAGCCGGGGAACCTGCGGGAGTACGCGTCGGGGTTGGTGCAGTCGCGGCACTGGCGGTTTTCCTGGGCATGAGGGATGGGGGTGAGGCGAGCCGGGGCGGCGGGCGGAGCCGGAGCCAGGGCTGGGCCTGGGGCGGAGCCGGGCGCAGCCGGGCCGGGCGCAGCCGGGCCGGGCGCAGCCGGGCCGGGCGCAGCCGGGACCGGCGGGGCCGGGGGCGGCGGAGCCGGGCAGGGGGCGGAGCCGGGACCGGCGGGGCTTGGGTGGCCCAAGCCGGCTTGGGGGCTTGTCGGGCCGGGTTGGCCGGGCCTGGCGGAGCGGGGCCGAGGTTGGGCGAGCCGGGCTTGGGGCCACGCTGGACGGACCGGGCTTGGCTGGACGCGGGTGGCCGGGCAGGACAGGGCCTGGGCGGCCCGAGCCGAGCTTTGGGCGAGCCGAACCGGGCCGAGCCTGGCTTGGGTGGCCAAGCGGGCCGGGCTTGGGCAAGTCGAGCCAGGCCGACCGAGCTTGGGGCGAGCCTGGCTTCGGTGGCCAAGCGAGCCGGGCTTGGGCAAGCCGAGCCAGGCCAACCGAGCTTGGGGCGAGCCGGGCTTCGGTGGCCAAGCGAGCCGGGCTTGGGCAAGTCGAGCCAGGCCAACCGAGCTTGGGGCGAGCCGGGCTTCGGTGGCCAGGCTGGCCGGGGCCGGGAGGGGCGGGACCGGGGCAGGCGTGGCTTGGGTTGCCCAGGCCGGCTTGGGGGGCTTGGCGGGCCAGACCGGCTTGGGCGAGCCGAGTCGAGGTTGGGCGAGCCGGGCTTGGGGGCCAGGCTGGGCGGGCCGGGGCCGGGGGCAGCGCCCGCCACACCTCCGCCACCTCGCGCCCACAGCAGCGCGCGCCCCTCGCCGAGGGCGCACCTCCCGAAGTCCGACCTCGCCGCACATTCCGACCTGCCGAACTCCGCACACCGCGGCCGGCATCGGCACCTCCCGCGCCCGCACGCACGCTGCCGCTCCGCCCACCGAACGCCGCCGTCGGTCCAAGGCGAACTCCGCAACCTCCGCCAGCCACACCCCCGGGGAGCCCACCACTTGAGCCACCACTCCAAAGGCCCAGTAAGACGCGCGTCCGCCAAGTTGGGTCGCTTGTCCCACCCTCCGGTCCGCCTGTCCGGCCGCCGGCGCGTTTGGCCGGCCAAGCGAGCGGGAATCACCTCTCGCGGCAACGGAAAGGCGGTGAGAGCGATCGCCGAGATCCGGATCGGGACCTCTGGGTGGCGCTATCCCCCGTGGCGCGGGGTCTTCTACCCACCCAAGCTCGCGCAGCGGCGGGAACTCGAATACCTCTCGCGGCGGATGAACGCCGTCGAAATCAACGGTTCCTTCTACTCGCTCCAGCGTCCCGAGCGGTATCGGGCCTGGTTCGACGAAACCCCCGCCGACTTCCTCTTCGCCGTCAAGGGTGGGCGCTTCATCACCCACATGAAGCAGCTTCGCGACGTCGAGACCGCCCTCGCGAACTTCTATGCTTCCGGCGTCCTCGCGCTCGGGGCGAAACTCGGCCCCTTCCTCTGGCAGCTGCCGCCGAGGCTCGCCTTCGATCCCGATCGGCTCGAGAACTTCTTCGCCCTGCTTCCGCGCACCACCACCGACGCCGCCCGGCTGGCGGCGAAGCACGACGACAAACTCAAGGGCACGCCGTATCTCGAAGCCGGACCAAAACGGCCCCTGCAGCACGCCCTGGAAGTGCGGCACCCCAGCTTCGCCGAACCCGCCGCCAAAAAACTCCTCGAAACACACGGCATCGCCCTCGTCGTCGCCGATACGGCCGGGAAGTGGCCGTTCCTCGAAGACCAGACCGCCGACTTCGCCTACGTCCGGCTGCACGGCGACGAAGAGCTCTACGTCAGCGGCTATTCCGACCGTGCCCTGCGCAAGTGGGCCCGGAAAATCCGGGAATGGCACGACGGCGGGCGGCGTGACGTGCACGTCTACTTCGACAACGACGTGAAAGTCGAGGCGCCCCGGAACGCCGAATGCCTCGCCGACCTGCTCGGGGTTGCCCCCGTCACGGTGGCATGATCGGCCTCGATGAAGGTCTACGCGATCCCCCTGCGCACCCGGTTCCGCGGCATCACCGTCCGTGAGGGCGTGCTGCTGCACGGCCCGGCGGGCTGGGGCGAGTTCTGCCCGTTCGCCGACTACTCCGACGCCGAGAGCGTGCCGTGGCTGCGGGCGGCGCTGGAGGCGACCGAAGCCGGGTGGCCCGCGCCGGTCCGCGACCGGGTCGAGGTGAACACGACGGTGCCGATGGTCGGGCCGGAGCAGGCGTACGAGCTGGTCCGCGCGTCCGGCTGCCGGACGGCGAAGGTGAAGGTCGCCGACCCGCGCGTCTCCCTGGCCGACGACTGCGCGCGGGTCGAGGCGGTCCGCGACGCGCTCGGCCCGGACGGCGCCATCCGCGTCGACGCGAACATGGCGTGGGACGTCGACACGGCGGTGCGCGCGATCGCGGACCTCGACAAGGCGGCGGGCGGGCTGGAGTACGCGGAGCAGCCGTGCCCGTCGATCGAGGACCTGGCGGCGGTCCGGCGCCGGGTGGACGTCCGGATCGCCGCGGACGAGTCGATCCGCCGCGCGGAGGACCCGCTGAAGGTGGCGGTCGCCGGAGCGGCGGACATCGCGGTCCTGAAGGTCGCCCCCCTCGGCGGCGTCCGGCGGGCGCTGGAGGTCGCCGAGGCGTGCGGGCTGCCGTGTGTGGTGTCGTCGGCGGTGGAGACGAGCGTGGGCCTGGCGGCGGGCCTGGCACTGGCCGGCGCGCTGCCGTCGCTGGAGTTCGCTTGTGGACTCGGGACGCTTTCGTTGCTGGACGGGGACGTCTGCGCGGAATCACTGTCCCCAGTGGACGGATACCTGCCGGTGCCGCGGACCGCCCCGGAACCGGCGAGGGCTTTCGCGGCGCCGCCCGAGGTGGCCGCCGCCTGGGAAGCCCGGCTGAGCCGGGTCCGCGCGCTGAGCTGAGCGCGGACCCGGCGTCAAGCCCGCCAGGCCGAGTCGTAGGCGTGCACCAGCCACCGGTTCGCCCAGTCCCGGTCGGGCTCGTCCGGCAGCGGCGACGCACCTCGGGTGAGCTGGTCGAGCCGATCTTCCAGCTCGGCCGCGGCCTCGACGGCTTCGTCCTGCGTGTGCTTCCCCCGGCGCAGATCACGCAGCCAGGTCAGCCACGGCTCGGCGATCGGCAGCGTCATCCGCCCGGTTTCCAGCAGCTCGACGCCCTGGACCCCGAGCCGGACCATGTGCATCGCGTACTTCGTGTCGAAGCCGTACTTCGCGATCAGCTCGGGCCGGTTGACCGTCAGCGCACCTTCGAGCATCCGTTTCCGTTGCGTCCGCAGGTATCCCGCGAACCGCGGGCCGGCTTGCCGCGAGACGACCCGGTCGGCGTTGGCGCGCAGTTCGTGGCCGAGCTCGGTGATCCGCACGATTTCCGCGTCCGGCACGAACAGCGGCAGCAGGATGGTCGGGTTCCCGGTCAGCACCAGGCGCATCCACTTGCGCAGCGAGTAGACGATGAGGTCGAGATCGCCGCGCCCGGACCGCGCGGGCGGGCCCGGCAGCTCTGCACAGGAAGGCCGCCACCAGGCCAAACATCCCCCGCCGCTCCCAGGGGGGGTCCCCAAGTCCATTCTATCGGCACCCACCGACGAAAGCCGGAAAAGTCCGGTTCCGTCGACGGCCTGTCCACTTCTCGGCCGGCATGGGGACAACCCGGCGCGGAAGCTCGACGACACCGGGGATCCCCGAGGGCAAGTTCAGGGTCGGGGTCCGGGCCGTTCCGGATGTGGGCAGCCGGCCCCGGGAGACACCATTGAGCCATGACGAACAGCGTGTACACCCCCGAAACCAAGCAGCTCCGCCGCAGCCGGAGCGACAAGATGCTCACCGGTGTCTGCGGCGGCTGGGCCACCTACCTCGGCGTCGACGCCAGCGTCCTGCGCATCGGCATGGTCGCCGCCGTGTTCCTCTCGGTCGGGATCGCCATCCCGATCTACGTCGCCGCCGCCATTCTGACGCCCGAAGAGAGCTCCTGAACCGGGCGGGCGCGGGCTCGCAGGGGGAGCCGGCGCCCGCCGCAAGACCGGGGGTGCGTGAACCGAACGGCTCGGACGCCAGGGGACGTCCGGGCCGTTCGGCCGCGGCCGTTGGGCCGGGTGGCCCAAAACCACGACGCGAATCCCGTTCGAGGGGTTAGGGTTCGCGCTCGTGGATCACGGAAAGACCGCCCCCAAGGTCGTCGTGGGGATCTTGGGCGGGTTGTACTTGCTCGCGGGGCTGGGGTTGACCGCTTTCGCCGCCTACAGCGTGCTGGCCTCCGGCGACACCGACGGCGTCAAAGCCGCCAAGGTCGTGCTTTACACCGCCGCTGGGCTGGCCATCTGGGTCATGCTCACCGGGATCGGCGCGATCGTCGTCGGGCTGGAAGCGGACCAGAAGAGCACGGCGTGGCTCGGGGGCCTCGGCGTGCTCGCCCTCGGCGTCGTGATCGTCGGCGCTTACGCCGTCTGGTTCTTCACGAAGCCATAAGAAAAGCCCGGCCCGCCGAAGCGGACCGGGCTTTCCCCGAAAAGCGCGTGGATCAGAAGTCCATGCCACCCATGCCACCGGACGGGTCGGCGGGAGCGGCCGAAGCCTTCTCCGGCTTGTCCGCCACGACGGCCTCGGTGGTCAGGAACAGCGCCGCGATGGACGCGGCGTTCTGCAGCGCGGAGCGGGTGACCTTCGTCGGGTCCGGCACGCCGGCGGCGAGCAGGTCCTCGTAGACACCCGTGGCGGCGTTGAGGCCGTGACCCTGCGGCAGGCCCTTGACCTTCTCCACCACGACGCCGCCTTCGAGGCCGGCGTTGATCGCGATCTGCTTGAGCGGGGCCTCGACGGCCACCTTGACGATGTTGGCGCCAGTGGCCTCGTCGCCCTCGAGCTTCAGGCCCGCGAACGCGGCTTCGGCGGCCTGGATCAGGGCCACGCCACC
This sequence comes from Amycolatopsis sp. NPDC051716, assembly GCF_040681595.1. Taxonomy (NCBI): domain Bacteria; kingdom Bacillati; phylum Actinomycetota; class Actinomycetes; order Pseudonocardiales; family Pseudonocardiaceae; genus Amycolatopsis; species Amycolatopsis sp. NPDC051716. The sequence continues at coordinate 161,790 of NZ_JBFAZA010000021.1, forward strand.
ACCGGCGACGATGCCCTCTTCCACGGCGGCCTTCGCGTTGCGCACCGCGTCCTCGATGCGGTGCTTGCGCTCCTTGAGCTCGACCTCGGTCGCGGCGCCGGCCTTGATGACGGCCACGCCGCCGGCCAGCTTCGCGAGCCGCTCCTGCAGCTTCTCGCGGTCGTAGTCCGAGTCCGAGTTCTCGATCTCGGCGCGGATCTGGTTGACGCGACCCTGGATCTGGTCGGCGTCGCCCGCACCCTCGACGATGGTCGTCTCGTCCTTGGTGATGACGGCCTTGCGGGCCTTGCCCAGCAGGGACAGGTCCGCGTTCTCCAGCTTGAGGCCGACGTCCTCGGAGATGACCTGGCCACCGGTCAGGATCGCGATGTCCTGCAGGATCGCCTTGCGGCGGTCACCGAAGCCCGGGGCCTTGACGGCGACGGACTTGAAGGTGCCGCGCATCTTGTTGACGATCAGGGTGGCCAGGGCCTCGCCCTCGACGTCCTCGGCGATGATCAGCAGCGGCTTGCCGGACTGGATGACCTTCTCCAGCAGCGGCAGCACGTCCTTGACGGTGGAGATCTTGGAGCCGAAGAGGAGGATGTACGGGTCCTCGAGCTCGGCTTCCTGACGCTCCGGGTCGGTCACGAAGTAACCGGAGATGTAGCCCTTGTCGAAGCGCATGCCCTCGGTGAGCTCGAGCTCGAGACCGAAGGTGTTGCTCTCCTCGACGGTGACGACGCCTTCCTTGCCGACCTTGTCCAGCGCCTCGGCGATCAGCTCGCCGATGGTGCGGTCAGCGGCCGAGATCGAGGCGGTAGCAGCGATCTGCTCCTTGGTCTCGATCTGGACGGCGGCCTTGTGCAGCTGCTCGGTGATGGCCTCGACGGCCGCCTCGATGCCGCGCTTCAGGCTGATGGGGTCGGCGCCGGCCGCGACGTTGCGCAGGCCTTCCTTGACCAGGGCCTGGGCGAGCACGGTGGCGGTGGTGGTGCCGTCACCCGCGACGTCGTCGGTCTTCTTGGCAACTTCCTTGACGAGCTCGGCCCCGATCTTCTCCCACGGGTCTTCGAGCTCGATCTCCTTGGCGATGGAGACGCCGTCGTTGGTGATGGTCGGCGCGCCCCACTTCTTCTCGAGCACGACGTTCCGGCCCCGCGGGCCGAGGGTCACCTTGACGGCTTCGGCGAGGATGTTCAAGCCGCGCTCGAGACCGCGGCGGGCGTCCTCGTCGAACGCAATCAGTTTGGCCATTGCGGTGTGGTCCTCCGGTATTGGGCGCCACCGCCGCGCTGACTACTTGCAGCGGCGGCAGCAGGACTCTTTCCTCGGCCAGGCTCGGTGCCCGCGACGGACGACTGCACCCGGGTGGGGGGCAGCCTCACCGTCCCGACCTTTGGCACTCGACGGCGTCGAGTGCCAGGTTCGTGTTTAGCACTCTCACGGGGAGAGTGCAAGAAGACCTGCTCAGCGCCGCACGATCAGTTGCCCGGCTTGATGCTGATCGACGTCGGAGGGGCGTTCAGCGACGACGTCGGGTTGGCCTGCGAGTCACCCGGGCCGACCGGGATGTTCGGCGCCGTCGTCTGGCCGCCGCCACCGCTGCCGCCGTTGTCACCGAAGAGGAAGATGGCGCCCACCACCAGGCCGGCCACCACGACGAGACCGAGCACGAGGAAGATCCACTTCTTGCCGCCGCTGCTCTTCGGCTGGTGGAACGCACCCGCGCCGCCGGCGGGCAGGGGCGGGCGCAGCCGCATCGGGTCGCCGGGCGGGCCGTAGCCGGGCGGCGGGCCCTGCGGGTGCATGCCCTGCTGCTGCGGGTAGCCGTACCCGGGGGGCGGTCCCTGCGGCGGCATCCCGGGCGGCGGGCCCTGCTGCTGGGGGTAGCCGTACCCGGGCGGCGGACCCTGCGGCGGCGGCCCGGGCGGCCCCGGGGGTCCCTGCGGTCCGGGCCCCTGGCCGTAGCCGGGCTGCTGCTGTCCTCCGTACGGGTGCACGGGGGCCCCCTCTCCCTGCGCTGCGCTGTTCTGGTGCGGCCCCTGTTGTACCTGACCAGGACGCTGCGGCGCGGGGATTCCGCCCGAATGGGAGCCCGGCGGCCCCGGCGGGGTGTCGGACGTCGCCAGCGGGCCGAGCGCGCGGCGCGCGGCCGCGATCATCTCGACGCAGCTGGCGTAGCGGTCGGCCGGGTTCTTGGCCATGCCGCGCCGGATCACCTCGTCGATCGCCGGCGGCAGCGAGACGGCGCGGGAGATCGCGGGCGGCTCGCCGTTGAGGTGCCCCTTGATCACCGTCGGGACGTCGCCCTTGAACGGCGGGCGGCCGGTGAGGCAGGCGTAGAGGACGCACGTCAGCGCGTACTGGTCGGTGCGCCCGTCCAGCGGTTCCCCGCGCAGGTGTTCGGGGGCCGCGTAAGTGGGGGAGCCGAGGAAGTCGCCACCGCGCGTCCGATGCCCGGTCGCGCCGCGCCGCGTCAGCCCGAAGTCGGCGACGTACACGTGCTCGCGCGAAGTCTCCTTCTTCGTCACCAGCACGTTCGCCGGCTTGACGTCGAGGTGGACCAGACCACGGTTGTGCAGCGTGTCGAGGGCGTCCGCGACCTGGTCGAGCATCGTCAGGGTGCGCGCAGGGGCGATCGGGCCGCCGGAGATCAGGCCGGCGAGATCACCGCCGTCGACCATCCGCATGGCGATGTAGAGCATGCCGTCGAGCTCGCCGAAGTCGTACAGCGGCACGACGTTGGCGTGGTCGATCGCCGAGGTGTTGCGCGCCTCGTCGACGAACCGCTCGCGGAACTCGGCGTCGGCCCCGAGGTGGTCACCGATGACCTTCAGCGCCACCTTGCGGCCGAGCCGCACATCCGTGGCCTTGTAGGTCACACTCATGCCGCCCTTGCCGAGCACCCCGTCGATGCGGTAGTTGCCCAGCCGGCGACCGGTGAGGTCCCCCGACACATCGCCTGTCACGCCCGCAGCCTAACGCCCCTGGTTCGGCGGCTGCCGGGGGTTCACCGATCAGCTGAAGCGGCCGTGTTACGAAACCTTGCGCACGTCGGCTGCCTGGCTACGACCGTCGCGGCCGGACTGCACTTCGAACTCGACGCGATCGCCTTCGTCCAAAGTGCGGAATCCTTCGGACTGGATGGCCGAATAGTGGACGAACACGTCCGGCCCCTCCGTGGATTCGATGAACCCGTAGCCCTTTTCCGAGTTGAACCATTTGACGGTGCCGACAGCCACGGCGCCCTCCCTCAGCACAAAGGATCCGCTGGCCCGAGCGGATGCCAGCGGCGGAGTGCCAATCACGCTACCGGAATTATTCCCCTCGGCAATGGGCAATTCGTCCGAAGATCACGAACCCGAAAGGCGCCGGTTCCGCGCGTGCACGAGCACCGTCCCGGGACCCGCGAAGTCGATCGCGAGCCCTTCGCCGGTGCGCAGCGACTGCGAGCCGCCCGGATCGAGGGCGCGCAACCGGCACTGGACGGAGTCCGGGTAGGCCAGCAGGTAGTCGGGCCGGACCGTGACCAGCTCGCCCTGGCCGAGCTCGAACGCGTCCACCGGGCCGGGCGCGGCCAGCACGAGCGGCCCGGTCCCGCTGTAGTGCTCGAGGAATCCCGAATCGGCGCCGAAAAGCTGCTGCAGCGGCACCCACCCGGTGTCGTGACGAACCGACGAAGGTCGCACCAGCACCGCTTCGCGGTGGACCGACCAGCCCGTGCCACCGCTGACGTCGAGCGGGTAGACGTCGCCGGGGCGCAGCGGCGCGAAGTCGATCCAGCCGCCGTCGGACGGCGCGGTGTAGAGGACCGTCGTGCTCTTGCCCGCGCGGACGCCACCGCGGCCCACCGGCGTCTCGGTGACCCCGAACCGGCTGGCGAGCAAGGTTTCCGGCGCGGCCCGCACGGCCTCGCCCGGTTCGAGCAGAACGCGGGCGACGCCGAACGCGGGCGTGTGCCGGGTCTGGACGCGCATCAGCGTGACGGGACGTGGGAGACGATCCAGCCGACCAGCGCGGACGGGTTGCGCGTCTGCGTCATGATCTGGCCGGGACCGACGAAGTCGAACACCAGGCCTTCGCCGCTCTTCATCGACTGGATGATGCCCTGCGCGACCTTCCGGATCTGGTACTGCACGGTGTCGGCGTACGCGACGACGTGCCCGGTGTCGATGGTCACCATCTCGCCCTGCTGCAGCGTGATCGTCTCGACCGCGCCGTAGCAGCTGACGAGCAGCTGGCCCTGTCCGGTGGCGTGCGTCAAAAAGCCGCCCTCGCCGCCCATCAGGTTCTTCATCCCGCCCCACTTGGTCTCGGTCTGCACGCCGTGCGACGAGGCGAGCCAGCAGCCGCGGGTGACGGCCCAGCCGGTGCGGCCGTCGAGGGTGATCACCTGGATGTCGCCGGGCAGGTTGGCGGCGACGTCGACCCAGCCGCCGTTCGGCGGGGCGGTGAAGGTGGAGATGAAGAAGGACTCGCCGGAGAGGAACGCGCGGCCGAGGCCCTTCATGATCCCGCCCTGCGCCTGCGACTGCACCTGCACGCCGTAGCTGGTGGCCATCATCGCGCCGGACTCGACCTGGCACGGCTCGCCGGGCGCCAGCATCAGCCGGGCGACGGCGAACGAAGGCTGTTGACGGATTCCGACCTGCATGCGTGCTCCCCTGAGGCGTGCTCTCGAACGACGCAGAGTCTTGCACGCCCCCTCCCGGGGTGGAGGATGGTCCGGTGATCTCCGTCGACGACTACCGCGACCGGGTTGCCGGGCTGCTCGGCACGGCCTCCGCGACCACCCTGCCCCTCGCCGCCGCGGCCGGGCTCGTCCTGGCCGAGGACGTGCGCGCCGGCGTCTCGCTGCCGCCCTTCGACAACTCCGCGATGGACGGCTACGCGGTCCGCGCCGCCGATGTCGAGGCGGCTCCGGTGACCCTGCCGGTCGCCGACGACATCCCGGCGGGCCGGGTCGACGTCCGGCCCCTGGAACCCGGCACCGCGCACCGGATCATGACCGGCGCGCCGCTGCCGCCCGGCGCGGACGCCGTCGTGATGGTCGAGGACTCCGACGGCGGCACCGAAACGGTGACGTTCTCGGCCGCCGCCCGCGAAGGCGCGCACATCCGCCACATCGGCGAGGACGTCGTCGCCGGCGACGTCGCCCTGCACGCGGGAACCGTGCTGGGCCACTCCCAGCTGGGCCTCGCGGCCGCGGTCGGCCTCGCCGAGGTGAAGGTGCACCGGCCGCTGCGGGTGCTGGTGGCCTCGACCGGCACCGAGCTGATCGACGCGCCCGCCCCGCTGCGCCACGGCCAGATCTACGAGTCCAACAGCGTGATGCTCGCCGCGGCGATCCGCGACCTCGGCTGCGAGGTCGAGGTCGTCCGCAGCGTCGTCGACGACGTCGAGGAGTTCCGGAAGGTCATCGAGCCGAAGCTGGCCGGCGCCGACCTGCTGGTCACCTCCGGTGGCGTCAGCGCGGGCGCGTACGAAGTGGTGAAGGACGCACTGACCGGCCAGGGCGTCGAGTTCGCGAAGATCGCGATGCAGCCCGGCGGGCCGCAGGGCAGCGGGCGCTGGCACGGCGTGCCCGTGGTGGCGCTGCCCGGCAACCCGGTGAGCGTGCTGGTGTCGTTCGAGGCGTTCCTGCGCCCGGCGATCCTGGCGGCGCTGGGCCACACCGACGTCTCGCGGCGGCGGGTGCGCGCCCGGCTGACCGAGGCGATGAGCTCGCCGGCCGGGCGCCGCCAGTACCGCCGGGGCGTGTTCACGCCGTCCGACCGGGAGGTCACCGGGGTCGTCGGACCGCGCGGCGGCCCCGGCTCGCACCTGCTGGCCGCGTTCACGCAGGCCAACTGCCTGATCGTGCTGCCCGAAGACGTCACGACGGCAGCGGTTGGGGAAGAGGTGGACGTCCTGCTGCTCTGACCGGGAAGTCCCGCAGCTTCCGGTAGGGCGCGAGCAGCGGCAACGCGAGGATCGAAACTCCCGCGGCCACCCAAAGCGTCTCGCGGAGACCGATCGCCTCGCCCAGCACGCCGCCGAGGACACCGGCCAGCGGGATCGACCCGTAGTTGACGATCGACATGCTGGAGTTGACCCGGCTGATCAGCTCGGGCGGGCAGTACTGCTGCCGGAACGTGGTGACCAGGACGTTGCCGGCGACCACGCCGACGCACACGCCGAACAGCGCGAGCACGAACGGCGTCAGGCCCCAGCCGGGTCCGCTCAGCGGCCCGAGCAGCAGCATCGGTGCCGCGAAGGCCTCGCACAGCAGCCACGCGCGCACGGCACCGAAGCGCGCGGCGAGCCGGCCGGCCACGGCCGCGCCGAGCACCCCGCCGGACGCGCCCAGCGCCAGGGCCAGGCCCACGAGCCCGGGCGCGGCGCCGAGCGTCCGGGACAGGAACACGATCTGGATGGCGCTGTAGCCGGTGAGCGCGAGGTTCGAGACGGCACCGAAGGTCATCAGCGACCGCAGGTACCGGTCGCGCACGACGAACCGGAGTCCCTCGGCGATCTGGCTGCGCAGCGGCGAGCGTCCGGCCGGGACGAGGACTTCGCGCGCCCGGATCGCCCGGACGCACAGGACCGAGACGCCGAAGCTGACCGCGTCGGCCAGGATGCCGCTGACCGGGCCGAACGCCTGGGCCAGCAGCCCGGCCAGGCCGGGCCCGGCGACCTGGGTCGCGGACTCGCTGCCCTGCAGCTTCGCGTTGCCTTCGAGCAGTTCGCCGTCGCCGGCGAGGACCGGGAGGTAAGCGCGGTAGGCGAGGGTGAAGAACACCTTCGCGACCCCGCCGAGCAGGGCGGCGCCCAGCAGGTACGGCATGGTCAGCATCCCGGCGGCCGCCGCGAGCGGGACGCTGCCGAAGATCGCCATCGAGGCCGTGTTGCAGGCCAGCATCACCGGCCGCTTCGGCAGCCGGTCGACCCAGGCACCGGCCGGCAGGCCGATCACCAGCCACGGCAGCCAGGCCGCCGCCGTCAGCAGGGCGACCTGGAAGGTGCTCGCCTGCAGTGTGACCACCGCGACCAGCGGCAACGCCGTGCTCGCGACCATGCTGCCGAGCATGCTCGTGGTCTCGCCGGTCCAGAGCAGCCGGAAGTCCCTGTTCCCCCAGAGCCCCTTCACGGCTGGCCCAGCGACGCCCGGGCGGCGAAGAAGACCGGGCGGCGCTCGACGCCGTCACCGGGTTCGGTGCGGTTCTCGAACTCGCTGATCAGGAGGAAGATCCGCTCGTTCAGCTCGTCGAGCTCGTCCTTGGACAGCCGGACCCACGTGTCGATGCTGAACGGCGCACCGCGCCACTCCTCGGGGTAGGTCTCGCGGTTCGCGATCCAGTCGCGGGCGACCGCCGTCTGGTGGTCGAGCACGAGGACCTCTGCGGCTTCGGCGACCGGGTCGCCGGGGAAGTCGCCCGCGGCCCACCGCAGCACCTTCGCACTGCGCCTCCACCAGCGTTCCCGCTGGTCACGGGCCAGTTCCGGCGCCACCTCGACCAGCTTCGCGGCGGCCAGGACCTTCATGTGGTGGCTGACGTTGCCGACCGCCTGGCCGGTCTTCGC
>NZ_JBFAZA010000022.1:0-35931 GCF_040681595.1 Amycolatopsis sp. NPDC051716
CAACGCAAGGTCCGCTGGCAGTTCACCACCGACGACGCACGCGTCAAACTCCGCCACCTATACCCCAAGAGTTAGCCGCGACACGCTACTAGGTGCTCCAGCCAGCGGTGCGCGTCGGTGAGGCCGGCGAGGTCGGAGGTGCAGTCCATAAGCGGCGACGAAGGTTGCCCAAGGTCCGGCAGGGTACAACTTCGCTCAAACCGACCGATTGATCGATCTGCCTCCACAGTGCTGATCGTGACTTGGCTAATATTCCGAGAATGCCTACCGCAGACTTGCGGATCTTCCGCTGCACCACTGGCTACAACGCGGCCGATGAACTCATCGTCGAGCAGGCCGAAGTAGATCAGGAGCGGCCAATCTCGATCTGGATACCCGAACTCCTCGAGGTCAATGCGCTCGCTGCGCCTATCGGCCGCCACCTGGCGTACCGAGTCAAGCAACATGAGTTGAACCTCGTGCTCAGCTTCCTCAACACTCCCCACTCCGGCAAGGTCACCGCACGGAGAGACGACCTGAAATCAGCTGCACGGCACATCGGTGCTTTTGTCGTCGAGTCGGTCGGCATGGGAATGCTTACCGCGACTGTGCGAGACGTCTACCAATGGGCTGGCGATCACGAACACCTTGAGCACTTCGATGCTCTGCCGAGGGACCTCTTCGACTCGTACCAGCGGGTTGGAGTTCGTCCGGACCTACTCTTTCGCGACCCAGCGGGTGCCGAGACGGGTGTTGCCGGCGAGGCCCGCGGACGGTCGACCCGACCATCGTCGCTCCTCAGGCCGCTGGCAGCGCAACGACAGCGACTCAACAAGATTCTTGGCTGGTCGCATCGCCACGCCCATCACCCCGTCACGATGGCTTGGACTTACCTCGGCGGAGCAGGCCTGAGCGTTGACCTATTCGACGTCGCGCTCCCACCACCGGCGCAACGACGGCCCGCACCATCGCCGCCTCCGCAAACCGAACCACCGGATTCGGGAGACGGGTATACGCACCCAAGCCAGTCACCCCGTCCTTCCGACGTCCATGAGTCAGTACTGGATGATGAACGCCCCGAGAGCAGACCCTCTGAACAACGTAGGATTCGCGCGGTTGCGGACGATTATGACTTCGGCATGAGCCTGTCAGTCAACTTTACCGGCACCGCCGATCACCTCTACGACACAGCACCCGCCGGCGGCCCGGAGCAGATACTGGACGGTGAAGAGGTACGGGGGGATTGGGTTTCCGCAGACTTGCTGGGAGCGTCGGCAACACAACTTTTTCTCGGCGTCCTCCCCGAGGAGCCCTCTCCCACGCTGCAACGGGAGATACGAGAACGCCGAACCAATCCGCAACGGACGGCCGATCTCGTCCAAGTCGACGTCTTCGGTCGCTTGATTGTCGCGGTGTCACTAGACAGCGACTCTCCGCCATCATGGCGGGAGATTGCCGCCCGTCTCAGATAACTCAAGCCGCCAGGTGTTCCAAGATCAGCACTTGAGCCTCACCGACCGCGAAGCCCAGCACCGCGCCCGTCGCGATCAGGATCCACTCGTCCTGCTCGAACGCCGGGCGCAGCAGCCTCTCGAACTCCTTCGGCGACAGCTGCTTCATCTTCGACACCAGCACGTTGCGGATGTCCATCGCGTCCGTCGCGTAGTCCTCGATGTAGCGCATCGTCTCCGGCAGGCGTGACATGATCTGGGACGAAATCGCCAGCTTCATGTCCTGGTACTTGCGGCTGCCCACCGCGAACACCAGCAGCGGCTTCGCGACGCTGCCCAGCTCGCGGTCGAGCTGGCGCTGGATCAACGCCAGCACCCGGTCCGCCAGCGGCCCGTGCAGGATCGCCTCGATCACGTTGTGCGGGGTGATGATCTCCTTCGCGATCAGCGACCCGTACGCCTCCGCCACTTCCGCGCGCCGCTTCAGGAACAGGCCCTGCCACTGGATGCCGAAATAGCGGCGCGGCTCGATCGGGTAGAAGATCATGCGCAGCGCCAGCCAGTCGGTGAACCAGCCGGTGAACAGGCCGAAGACCGGCATGATCGGCGGGAACTTGAACAGCACCCACGCCACCATCTGGACGACGCCGATCGCGCCGCCGAACACCAGGCCGGAGCGGGCGATGAACTTGAACTCCTTCGCGCCCGCCTCCTGAAAAATGCGGTTCAGCAGGCGCTTGTCCTTGACCAGGCTGGTGACCACCATGCCCTTGAGGTCGAACACGCTGTCCACATCGGACTTGATCAGGTCGAGCACGGCGGCGACCATCCGCGGCGACTCGTGCTGGACGCGCTCGATCACCAGCCGCTGCACCCGGACCGGCAAGGACTCCCACAGCCCCGGCTGGTAGTGCGCCGCCACCTCGCGGACGATGTCCTCGACGCCCGCCAGCAGGGGCTTCTCGATCTCTTTCGCAATCCGCCCGGCGTCCAGCCGCGCGACGACCTCGGCCGGCTTGATCAGCTGCTCGGTCATCGTGTCGCAGGCGATGCTCGCCATCCGCGCCGCGCGCTTCGGGACGATGCCCTGCCAGCCCAGGAACGGCTTGACGCCGACGAACTCCACCGGCTGGAACATCATCCGGATCGCCACGAGCTTCGTGCCGTAACCGATCAGCGCCGCGACGATCGGGATCGAGACGTAAAGGGGCCAGTGCTGGGCGAAGTCGGCGACGATGCCGGCGAAGAAGGCCCCCATCCGCTAACCCAAGCTCGGGTCGCAGGCCTGCCAGAACTGGGCGCCCAGGCGCGAGACGTGGATCGTCCGCCGGACGAATTTCGCTCGCCGGACGTGCTTCTCCGCTTCGCGCACCGTCTCGTCGGTCAGCAGGATCTCGTACTGCGTCTCCAGCGACGGCACCTCTTCGTCGAGGTCGACCAGGCCGAGCCCGATCAGCCGGGTGACGTAGCCGGGCACCTGGTCGGGCAGCGACACCCCGGCCGCCTTGCCGACCGTCGAGGCGTTGCGCAGCACGACCCGGCCGTTGCCGCCGAGGCCGGTCCGCTCGACGACGTCGACCGCGGGGAACGGCGAGCCGTCGGACAGCGCGGCCAGGATGCGCGCCTCGTCCGGCGTCAGCTGGCGCAGGATGATCGCGTAGAAGTACTCGCGGGCGCGCTCGCGGCCGAAGCCGACGGAGTGGTTGAGCAGCTCGGCCATCGCGGCGCGCAGCGGCTCGGCGTGGTTGTCGCGCACCGGCACCAGCGTCACGGTGGCGGGCACGTTCCCGGGGACCGCCGGGCGGTTCATCGCCGACGCCGCGGTGAGCGCCGCGTGGTACGGGTCGTCGACCTCGTCGAGGCGGCGGCGCAGCTCGGTCAGCAGCTGGCGCTCCACCTGCCGGACGCCGCGTTCGGCGGTCTCGACGCCGGGCAGCTTGCGGCCGATCGCGAAGCCGGTGCGCGCGGCCCAGCCCGCCAGCTGACCGGCGCGGCGGGCCAGGTCGGCCACGTCGTCGGCGGCACCCCGGCCGTTCGGTCGCTCTGCGTTCACAGACCTGCTCCCCTCTGCTTACGCGAGTGATGCTACCTGCGGGTAGGCCGAACGGAGGTGTGACCACCGGCATGATGACGGCTATGAGTCCGACGCGCTGGGGCCCGCCGATCGACGTCCTCCCGTACTTCTCGAAAGAGGAACAGGCGCTGATGACGCTGCTCGGCGCGCTCACCGAGGAGGACTGGACGCGGCCGACCATGTGCGCCGGCTGGACGGTCAAGGACGTCGCCGCCCACCTGCTGGGCGACAAGGTCGGCCGGCTGTCCCACGGCCGGGACGGGCACGCGTCCGAAGGCCCCCGTCCGGGTGAGGCCTTCCCCCGGTTCATCGACCGGATCAACGAGGAGTGGGTCGTCGCGTGCCGCCGGCTCTCGACGGACGTCCTGCTCACCATGCTGTACGAGTTCATGGGCCAGACGACCGAATACTGGGCGCAGCTGGACCTCGACGTCCTCGGCGGGCCGGTGAGCTGGGCCGGCGACGAGCCCGCGCCGCGCTGGCTGGACGCGGCCCGCGACTATTCGGAGTTCTGGGTGCACCACGTGCAGATCCGCGAGGCCCTCGAGCACACGCCACTGGAGCCGGAGTACGCCGAGCCGATCGCCGACACGTTCGTGCGAGCGCTGCCGCACACCCTGCGTGCCGTCGACGCCCGGGTCGGCAAGCAGGTCGGCTACACGGTGACCGGCCAGGGCAAGTGGCACGCGCGCCGCGAGCGCGACGGCTGGGTCCTGGACCGCGGCGCACCGCCGTCCCGCACGCCGCTGGCCACCGTGACGACGGACCTGGACACGTTCTGGCGGCTCTGCACCCGCAACTCGACGAGCACCGACGGCGTCCGGACGACCGGAGACGAAAACGTTTGCGCGCTGCTGCTCGGGATGACGTCGATCATCGTCTAGCGGCGGCGCGCCTGCTTCCGCAGCTGCAGGATCCGGGCGCCGCCGATCAGCGCGACCAGCACCGCGCCGCCGATCGCCGAGAACAGCATCGCGATGGCCAGCGGCAGGCTGCCTTCGGCGCCGAAGAAGTGCACCGTCGCCGGGTCGAGGTTCTGCAGGATGAAGACCAGCAGCACGACCAGCACGACCAGGCCGGCGATGACCGCGACCCAGGTGCCGCTGATCCGCGTCGGCCGGGCCTTGCCCACCGGTTTGGCGGACGCCGGTTCAGCGGACGCCGGTTTGGCGGGTGCCGGCCGCACCGGCGTCACCTCCTCCGCGCCCGGCCGGACGTCGCCGGCGCGCAGCTCGGCGGGCTCCAGAGCGCCTTCGGGCAGGTCTTGGTGGGTGGGACCGGTGGGGCGGTCGGCCGCGCCCCCGCGCGCGTGCGTCATGTGCTCAGTGTCCGTCCGGCGCGCGCGGAGCGCCGCCTCAAACCCCCTAACGGGCGAAACCGTCGACCTCCCGCAGGACGCGCAGGGTGTTCCGGCCGGCCAGTTTCGCGCAGTCGTCCTCACTCCACCCGCGCTCGAGCAGGGCGGCGAACAACACGGGGTACTTGGAGGTGTCCTCCAGTCCCTCCGGCAGCGAGCCGACGCCGTCGTAGTCGCCACCGAGGCCGATGTGGTCGACGCCGGCGACCTCGCGGGCGTGCTCGACGTGCGCGACGACGTCCTCGACGGTGGCGAGCGGCTTGGGCGGGCCGTCCCACTCCTGGACGAACTTCCCGCGCAGCGTCAGGTTCCGGGGCTCCAGCCCGGCTTCGGCCATCGCGGCATCGAGCCGCTCGTTCCACGCGGCGACCTTCGGCGAGACGAACGCGGGTACGAAGGTGATCATCGCGACGCCGCCGTTGCCGGGCAGCTTCGCCAGGACGTCGTCGGGGATGTTGCGGGGGTGGTCGTTCACCGCGATGCAGGAGGAGTGGCTGAAGATCACCGGCACCGAGCTGACCTCGATCGCCGCCCGCATCGTCGACGGTGCGACGTGCGACAGGTCGACCATCATCCCGATCTTGTTCATCTCGCGCACGATGTCGCGGCCGAACTCGGTGAGACCGCCGTGGGCCGGCTCGTCGGTGCCCGCGTCGGCCCAGGTGGTGTTGAAGTTGTGCGTCAGCGTCATGTACCGGACGCCGAGGCGGCGCAGGATCCGCAGCACGCCGATCGACTCGGCGATGCTGTGCCCGCCTTCGGCCCCGAGCAGCGACGCGATCCGGCCGTCGGCGAACGCGGCCTCGGCCTCGTCCGCGGTGGTGACGAGGCGCAGCCGGTCGGGGTAGCGCTCGACCAGCTGGTGGACGACCTCCACCTGTTCCAGGACGGCGGTCACGGCACTGTGGCCTTCGAACTCACAGGGCACGAACACCGACCAGAACTGCATGCCGAGCTTGCCGTCGGCGAGCTTCGGGAAGTCGGTGTGGAGAGCGGGCTGCCGCACGGTCAGGTCGAGGGACGCGGCCGCCTCGACCGGGTTCGGGCCGCCGTGCTGCCGCAGCTCCCAGGGCAGGTCGTTGTGCCCGTCGGCGAGGATGACGGCGTCCAGCAGTTTGGTAGCACGCTGTAGTGCCTCGTTAGTCATCGCCCGATCGTAGGGAGGTCCGGTATACGGTTCGTACAAACGGGCTGACATCTTTCCCGGAAGAAGTAATCCGGCGAGGCGTTGGGGTAAAATAGCCGCGTGGACACCGACGACGACGAGATCGTCACCTGGTGGGGCCTGGTCATCGAGGGTTACCTGGCCACCCAGGACAGGCTGATGGGCGAAATCGCCGACCGCTTCGGGCTGGCGCCGGCGTCGTTCGACATCCTGCTGCGGCTGGTGCGCTCGCCCGAGCACCGGATGCCGATGACGCGCCTGGCCACGGAGGCGGCGCTGTCCAGCGGCGGGTTCACGAAGGTGGCGGACCGCCTGGTCGCGGCCGACCTGATCTGCCGGATCCCCAGCCCCGACGACCGCCGCGTGACGTTCGCGTCCCTGACCGAGCACGGGCTGGACGTGGCGAACAAGGCCCGCGCGGCGGCGGCGGACATCCTGCGCCGGATCGTGCTGACGCCGCTCGGTGAGGACGCGCCGGCACTCGCCGAAGCGATGCGGACACTCCGGGCGTTCAACAGCGACCGTTGAAAAAGTCGAGGTCACGCCCGGCGCCGGTGGCGCGCACCATGAAAGCCATGCTGACCGAATCGACCATCACGACGATGCTTCCGGTGACCGACAGTGAACGCGCCGGCCACTTCTACGCGGACTCCCTCGGCCTGAAGCAGACAGGGAAGGGCGAAGACGGAACCCTCTACTTCGCGGCGGCCGGCGGCGCCATCGGCCTCCGCCCGATGCCGGCCGGCGCGCAGAGCGAGAACACGGCACTGAGCTTCGAAGTCGGCGACCTGCCCGCCGAAGTCAAAACCCTGGAGGACCGCGGTGTCCGGTTCCAGGACTTCGAGATGGAAGGCCTGAAGACGGTCGACCACATCGCCCAGCTGGGCAACGAGCGGGCGGCCTGGTTCAGCGACTCCGAAGGCAACGTGCTCTGCCTGCACGAGGTCATGGGCTGACCTCTGGGGGCGCGGGGGTGCCGTCAGCGGCACCCCCGCGTGCGCAGCCATTCCTTCGCCGCGGCCTCGGCGTCGGCAGCCGGCTGGTCCGGCGGGATCGGGATGTTGTCGTAGACCCGGCCGGTCCGGTCGGCATCGCGAGCCACCGTGAGCAGCAACGTGAAACCCCCGCCGAGGTCGACGATCGTGTTGCCGGTCGCGAACCCCGCCGTCGGCTCGCCGAACGAGCGCGAGATCCCGCGCAACGCCACCAGCGACGCTTCCCCGGAACTGGCGGTGTTGCCGGAGGTCAGCACCGCGATCGGCCGCCGCGGCAAGGTCACCGGGTTGGGCCGGGCGGACATGGACTGGCCCTCCAGCCAGATCTGCCCGTCGTGGATCTCCCACACCGTCCGCACGCCGTCCGGGGTGACGAACGAGCCGACCGGACCATCGCCGAGCAGCGGGGCGAGCACGGTGAGCATCGGGAACACCGCGCCGCCGGTGTCCCCCCGCAGGTCGACGATCCAGCCGCAGACCGGCGGTACCCCGGCCAGTGCGGCGAACCCCGCGTCGACGTAGCGGCGGTCCACGGCTTCGTCCGCGCCCACGCCGGGATGCGAAGGGTCGCGACACCGCCTTCGGTCCGTACCGACGGGACCTCGCCCTTCGAGGCGATCTCCTGCCCCGGCAACACCAGCAGCGTGTGCCGGTCGTGCAGTTCGCCGATGACGTACTGCAGTGCCTCCAGCGTCCCGGCATCGGTTCGCGCACCCCGCGCGAGGTGGGCCGCCCACGCTTCGACCCGCGGCCAGTAGACCCGCGGGGAATCGATGGACCGCGCCCGGATCAGCGCGATCGTCCGGTTCAGGAACTCGGCCGGTGTGTGCGGCCGGATCGGAGCGGCGCCGCCCGCGAAGAGAAGCACCAGCGCGGCAACGACCAGCGAAACGCGACCCCCCATGCGCCCCAGGCTACGCCAGCGACGGCATCAGCTTGATCGCGTTCCCCGACAAGACCCCGCCCAGCACGTCGTCCGGCAGCCCGAGCCCGGCCAGCGTCCGGACGTTCGCCGCCACCGAAGGCACGCCCGGCCGGATAGGCGCGGCGCCGCCCGCGAAGAAGAGCACCAGCACGGCAACGACCAGCGAAACGCAACCCCCAGGCGCCCCAGGCTACGCCAGCGACGGCATCAGCTTGATCGCGTTCCCCGACAAGACCCCGCTCAGCACGTCGTCCGGCAGCCCGAGCCCGATCAGCGTCCGGACGTTCGCGGCCACCGATGGCACGCCCGGCCAGTCCGTCCCGAACACGAACTTCCCCGCCAGCCGCGTCAGGTCGAACCGCCGGTAGTACTCCGGCAGCTTCTTCGGCGGCAGCCCGGCCAAGTCGAGCCACACGTTCTCCCGCGCCAGCGCCAAGAACGCCGCCACGTCGTACCACCAGCCGCGGCCGCCGTGGGCGAAGACGAACTGCAGCGACGGGAAGTCTTCGACCACATCGGACAGCAGCTCCGGGTTGCCGAAACTGGTGCGGGACCCCGGAAAGCTCGACGTTCCCGAGTGGAGGATCACCGGCACCCCGCGTTCGAGGCACAGCTGGTAGACCGGGTACAGCTCCTTGTCCGCCGGCGAGAACGCGCCGTGCACCGGGTGGATCTTCAGCGCCACCGCGCCCAGGTCCAGCTGCCGCGCCACCTCCGACGCCGCCGGGTGGTGCAGGTACGGGTTCACGTTCGCCACGAGCCGGAACCGCTCCGGGTTGAACGCGACCAGCGGCAGGTTGTCCTCGATCGGCTGGATCCCGGTCGCCCGTGGGCTGTACTCGCAGAACAGCAGGACCCGGTCGACGCCCTCGGACTCCATCAGCTCGTCCATCGCGGACGGCACCACCGAACCGTCGGAGGCGTACACCGAACGCCACGGGTACGCCCCGGCGAAGTCGTGCGCCCACTGCAGCCACGCCGGTTTCAGCGTCGGCAGCCGCGGCGTGTGGACGTGGGCGTCGACCACGAAGTGCCCGTCGATCACGAGCTGGGTACCGTCCGCAGCGAGTCGCGGACCAGCTCGCGGATCACGTTGCGGCGGATCTTGCCGGTCGCCGTCTTCGGCAGCTCCGCCAGTTCGACCACCCCGCGCGGGCGCTTGAACGCCGCCAGCCCCTCGCGGCAGAACTCGATCAGCTCGTCCGGGTCCACCGCGAACCCGGGAGCGGGGACGATGCACGCCACCGGCTTGTCGAGGCCGTCGGCGTCCGGCGCGGCGACGACGGCGACCTCGGCCACCGCCGGGTGCTGCCGCAGCCGTTCCTCCACTTCGGACGGTGAGACCCAGATCCCGCCCGCCTTCAGCATGTCCCCGAACCGGCCCAGGCACGAAAACGTCCCGTCCTCGTTCCGGACGTAGCTGTCGCCGGTCCGCAGCCATTCGCCCTGGAACACCAGCTTCGTCGCCTCGTACCGAGCCCAGTACCCGGTCGCCGTCGACGGCCCGGCCACGAACAGCTCGCCCGGCTTGCCGGCGGCGTCGATCACCGCCCCGGTCTCGTCGCGCAGCTGCACGGAATACCCCGGCACCGGGACGCCGGTGCTGCCCGGCCGCACCGAACCGGGCTGGTTCGACAGGAAGATGTGCAGGGCCTCGGTCGACCCGATGCCGTCGAGGATCGCCAGCCCGAAGCGCGCGCGGAACCGTTCGAACAGGGACGCGGGCAGCGGCTCACCAGCCGAAACCGCGTACCGCACCGAGGAAAACGAGTCGTCCGGAACGTCGCTGGCGAGCAACGCCGCGTAGAACGTCGGGACCGCGAAGAACAGCGACGGCCGCTCCTCGCGAGCGCGCTTCGCGAACAACGCGGGTGTCGGGCGCGAAGGCTCGAGCAGCGTCGTCCCGCCCGCGCCGAGCGGGAAGAAGCACGAGTTCCCCAGGCCGTAGGCGAAGAACAGCTTCGGCACGGACAGGAACCGGTCCGCCGGCGTCGTCGCCAGCACACCGCGGGCGTAGGTTTCGCAGACCGCGCGGATGCTCGCGTGCCGGTGCATCGCGCCCTTCGGCTGCCCCGTGGTGCCCGAGGTGTACAGCCACAGCGCGGGCGAGTCCTCCCACGTCCGTCCACTGGGGAGCGCTCCCGCCAGCGACGGCCAGTCGTGCGTCCGGACGCCGAACCCGGCCGCGTCGCAGCGGTCGAGCACGACGTCTGTGACTTCGGGGGCCAGCTCCAGGGCCGTCAGCGCCTGCCCGGCGAACTCCCCGGACACGCACAGCACGCGCGCCCGCGAGTCGGCCAGCACCTGGCCCAGCTCCGGCCCGGTGACCATGGTCGACACCGGGACGGCGACCGCGCCGGCCAGCATCGCGCCGAGGATGCCGGTGAGCAGCTCGACGTCGTCGACCATGCAGAACATGACCCGTTCTTCGGGCCGTACACCGAGTTCGACGAGCCCGCCGGCGACGCGCCGGGACTCCTCGGCGAGCTCGGCGTAGGTGAGGGATCGCCCGGGCGACACGACCGCGGTCGCGTCCGGGCGCCCGGCCGAGAGCAGGTACTCCGCGGCATTGAACCCTGTCGCCACCAGGCCTCCTACGTGAGGTGCACGTACTCGTAGTCGATGGGCTTGCCGTTGATGCCCTGCCGAGGCGGCGCGACCCAGCTCGCGATCTTCCCCCGCTCGTACACCGGGCGCATCAGCGAATGGACGAACGTGAGGTCTTCGGTCGTGGGCAGCCACTTGCGTTTGCCGGCCTCCCAGGTCGCCTCGTCGACGATGGTGCCGTCGGGAGTGACGTGGTGGCCGGAGTTTATGCCCACTTCGCGGTTGAAGCCAGGGTGCGGCAAGCGGAACGTGCGGTCGATGCCGGCGTCGGCGAGGATCTTGTTCCAGCGCTTCACGCCGGTCTGGCAGTCGGCCACGTACTCGCTGCGCAGATCGAGGTTGAGCAACAGGATCGCCTGCAGCTCCTCGGTCGTCCAGGTGCCGTCGCCGGTCGGCCGCTCCAGCGTGCGGGCGTCCTCGGTGAGCTTGTGGTCGTCCTTGCGGCGGGTCTCCTGCCAGCGGCCCTTGAGCCCGGCGGTGTAGTAGTTCGCCGCGTTCGTCGACGTCTCGCTGCCGAACAGGTCGAGCGACACGGTGTAGTGGAAGTTGATGTACTTCTGGATGATGTCGAGCGGGATGCCGCCGTGCGGGCCGATGTCGTACGTGTCGTGCTCGCGGATCAGCTCGGCGCTGCGGGTCACCACGCGGTCGACGCCGGTGGTGCCCACCATCATGTGGTGCGCTTCTTCCTTGAGCATGAACTCGCAGGTGCGCGAAAGCGGGTCGAAGGAGGACTCCTTGAGCGTGCCGAGCTGGTACTTCCCGTCGCGGTCGGTGAAGTAGGTGAACATGTAGAACGCCAGCCAGTCGGCGGTTTCCTCGTTGAACGCACCGAGGATGCGCGGCGCGTCGGGGCTGCCGGAGTTGCGCAGCAGCAGGCCTTCGGCCTCGTCACGGCCTTCGCGGCCGAAGTAGGCGTGCAGCAGGTACACCATCGCCCACAGGTGACGGCCTTCTTCGACGTTGACCTGGAACAGGTTCCGCAGGTCGTAGAGGCTCGGCGCGGTCAGGCCGAGGAGTTTCTGCTGCTCGACGGACGCCGGTTCGGTGTCGCCCTGGATGACGATCAGCCGCTGCAGGTCGGCGCGGTACTCGCCGGGCACCTGCTGCCACACCGGTTCGCCCTGGTGCTCGCCGAAGGCGATCCGCCGGTCCGGGTCGCGCTCGGCGAGGAAGATGCCCCAGCGGTACTCCGGCACGTTGACGTGGTCGAAGTGCGCCCAGCCTTCGCGGCCCACGCTGACCGCGGTGCGCAGGTAGACCCCCTGCGTCTCCAGCGTCGGCCCCATCTCGCCCCACCAGTGCAGGAACTTCGGCTGCCAGCCCTCCAGCGCGCGCTGCAACCGCCGGTCCTCGGAGAGGTTGACGTTGTTGGGGATCTTGGCGTCGTAGTCGATCTTCTCGGGCATCTGCGCTAGACCCGCTTCCTGTCGAAGACGGCCTTCTGTCCCGTACCGTAGCGGCGCAGCGCGCCTTCCGGCCCGGATGCGTTCGGCCGGGTGAAAATCCAGTTCTGCCAAGCCGCCAGCCGGCCGAAGATCTTGGTCTCGATGGTCTCGGGACCGACGAACCGGTGGTTGGCCTCCATGCCGGTGAGCGCGTCCGGGGACAGCGACGCCCGGCCTTCGAGCGCGATCCGGATCTCGTCCTCCCAGTCGAGGTCGTCCGGGGCGTCGGTGACCAGGCCGAGTTCGAGGGCCTCGGCCGCGCTCAGCTCGCGGTTCTTCTCGCGCGCGAGCCAGGCGAGGTGGTCGTCGTCGCCGTAGAAGCGCGCCTGCAGGCGGGTCAGGCCGTTGCCCATCGGGAACGCCCCGAAGTTGGCGTCGGTGAGCTGGATGGACGCGCGTTCGTCACTGTCTTCGTCGTCGATCGGCGGGCCGTCCAGGATGTACTGGCGGTCCGCGGCCAGCGCGATTTCCAGCAGGGCCCCGGTGAAGCAGCTGCCGGGTTCGACGAGCGCGATCAGGCTGCGGCTGGTGACGTCGAGGCGCTTGAGCGTGCGCTTGAAGTAGTGCGTGATCTCGTTGGCCAGCCAGTCCTTTTGCCCGAGCACGGCCTGCTCGTGCGCCAGCACCTTCGCCGGATCGCCCTGGGTCCGGAGGATCCACGTTCCGGCTTCGACCTCGTTGGTGCGCAGCCGCAGGATCGTGTCGTCCAGCTCGCGGGTCATCGCGAGGAACCAGCCGCCCGCACCCTCTTCGTGCAGGTCGCCGGGGTCGTTTTCGGGCCCCTTGACGGTGATCGTGACCTGGTCCTTGGCCACGTCGACATCGACATAGCGATGTTCGAGCGGGGTGAGCTCGATGCCGTGTTCCGCCGGCTTCTCGGCCTGCCGGACGAGTTCCCGCGCCTTTTCGAGGACCTTCTCGCGGAAGTCCTGGCGGGGCACCAGTTCGTCGACCAGCCGCCAGTCGACGGCCGTCTTGCCCTTGACCCCGTCCGGGCGCGTGGCGAAGACGTCGGCGAGGTCCCGGCGGACGCGCCGCTTGTCGACGACCCGGGTGAGGCCGCCGGTGCCGGGCAGCACGCCCAGCAGCGGCACCTCCGGCAGCGCGACGGTCGAGGAGTTGTCGTCGATCAGGAAGATCTTTTCGCAGGCCAGCGCGATTTCGTAGCCACCGCCGGCGCAGGTGCCGTTCACCGCGGCCACGTAGACCTGGCCGGAGTGCTCGGTGGCGTCCTCCATGCCGTTGCGGGTCTCGTTGGTGAACTTGCAGAAGTTCACCTTCCAGTGGTGTTCCGACGCGGCGAGCATGCGGATGTTCGCGCCGGCGCAGAACACCTTGTCCTTGGCGCTGGTCACGATGACCACGCGGACCTCGGGGTGCTCGAACCGCAGCCGCTGCGTGGCGTCGTAGAGCTCGATGTCGACGCCGAGATCGTAGGAGTTGAGCTTGAGCTCGTATCCCGGGACCAGCCCGCCCTGCTCGTCGACGTCCAGCTCCAGCCAGGCGACCTCCCCGTCCACCCGCAGGCGCCAGTGGCGGTACTCGTCCGGACGGCGGTCGAAGGCAACCGGTGTGGTGGTGGTCACCACCCGATTGTCTACATGAGTCAGACGGACGTCAACGTTGTGTAGAAAGTTGATCTCGGGTGGTCACCCGGTTGAGCGTGGCCCACGCCCAGGTCAGGAACGCCCACAGAGCCAACCCGGCCGCGGCATCGGTGAAGATCGTCGCGAACCAGAACGCCGGAATCCGCGGCACGCCGGTCAGGAAGTGGCCGAGCGTGACCATCCCGGCCAGCGAATAGACCAAGAGGAACGCCAGGGCGCGCGGGTACCGGCCTTGCGTGTACGCGCGGTAGCCGAGCCAGCCGAAGGCCGTGAGCAGCACCCAGGTGACGGCGACGACGATGCCGCCGACGAGCGGGGAGATTCCCTGGAGCTGCGGATAGTCCGCGTACCGGATGGCGTTGTGCGCGTAGTGGATCGTCGTGCTGAGCAGCGAGAAGCCGAGGATCACCCGAAGCGGTGTCAGTCCCTTGCCCATCACGGCCCCCGATTTGATAGATCGCTCTAGCGACGGTAACGCCCCGGCTCGTGAGTGGCAAGGCGGGTTGGAACCCGCCTTGCCACTCACGACGGGGGTCACACGAGGTCGATGCGGTGCTGGACGACCGGATAACCCGCCTTCGCGAACGCCTTCGCCATCGGGACGTTGCCGACGTCGGTGCCCGCGACGATCCGGTCCGCGCCGTAGCCGACGAGGTCGTGCGTCGCCTCGACCAGGAGGTCGTACGCGTAGCCCTTGCCCCGGTGCTCCGGCACCACGGCGATGTAGCCGACCACCGGGTCGTAGACGTTGCGGCTCGGCAGAACGAGGCCGGCCAGCTCGCCTTCGGGCGTGTACGCCAGCCGCCACCAGTCCCGCGGCGCCGGCATCCACCGCATGATGTCGAGGTCCTCCAGTGCGGCCGCGTCGAGGCCGTGCTCCTCGACCGCCTTGCGGACGTGTGCGTCGAGGCTGCCGACGTGCACCCGCTTGAAGACGTCGAGGATGACGTCGTCGTCCGGCTCGGGCCGGAATTCGAGCCGGCCGGGCTTCTCCGGCAGGCCGTTTTCCGGGGTCCAGCGGAAGCGGTAGCGCTCGACGAGCCGGCGGTACCCCGCCGCCTCGGCCGCCTCGACCCGGCCGGTCACTTCGCGCGCGACGTCCGGATCGTCCTGCCACGCCGGCGGCGTGTGCAGTGCGTACTCCGCCCGCAGCGGTGCGGTTTTCAGCAGGTGGACGGCCGCGTCGAAGTCGGTGAAGTCGAACCAGTCCAGGGCGATCGGAGCCTCGTCATCGGGCTTGGCCCACCAGGCGGCCCGGGCCACGACGACGTCGTCGCGCAGCGCGACCCAGGTCCACTCGGGCCGGTACTCGCCCCTCTTCGCCATCTCGATGAAGTCGTCGCCGAGCAGCGTGCGGCCGACGAGACCGCGGTCGGGGAGGGAGGTGAACAGTGTTTCTTCGCCCGCTTCGAGCGGGCGCACGACCAGTTCGATCATGGAAATCCTTCCAGGAGTACGCGCTCCCGGTCAGACAGCCGGCACCCTCGCTGCGAGGTGGGAGCGCGTGATCGGTTGCGTGATCATCGGTCCCACCTCCTTTCGCTGGTCAAGGTGCCTTCACGAGACCCTAGGGGATGCGCCCGCGGTGATCAACGGATTTTCTGGAGCACCACGCGCGTGCTCAGCCGCGGCTCGGCGTAGGAGTGCGACGCCTCCAGGACGTACTCGCCCGCGATGTGCTGCCAGCCGTCGCGCCAGACTTCGGCCGACCTCGGCGTGATGACGATGTCGGTCTCCACGGCCTGCCCGGCCCGGGCTTCGACGCTCGCGAACCCGGCCAGCCAGCGCTGCGGCCGGTCACCGCGCTCGGTCGGCGCCAGGTAGAGCTGCACGACCTCGCGTCCCGCGCGCGTGCCCGTGTTGCGCACGCGGACCCGGACGCGCACGCCGCCTTCCTCGTCCGGGTAGGCGTCGAGTTCTTGGTACGCCCAGGTCGTGTAGCCCTCGCCGTGTCCGAACCAGTACGCGGGTTGCCCGCCGGCGCGGGCCCAGGCGCCGTAGCCGATGTACACGTCTTCGCCGTACTCGAGCACGCCGTCTTCCGGCGTCACATCGGTGACCGGCGCGTCTTCGAGCTTCGCCGGCCAGGTCGTCGGCAGGCGGCCGCCGGGCTCCTCGCGGCCGAAGAGGACGTCGGCGAGCGCGTCGCCGCCGGCCTGGCCGGGGAACCAGGTGAGCAGCACCGCGGCGACGTCGTCGCGCCACGGCATCTCCACCGGGGAGCCGGCGTTGACGACCACGACGGTGTTCCGGTTCGCTTCGGCGACCCGCGCGACGAGTTCGTCCTGGCGGCCGGGCAGGGCGAGGGACGTCCGGTCGAACCCTTCGCTCTCGACCTCGGCGGTCGTGCCGACCACGACGACGGCGACCTCCGACTTCGCCGCCAGGGCAACGGCTTCGTCGAGACTCGCGTCCGGGTCCAGGACCGGGCCGCGGTGGCCGAGCGCGAAGGTGACCCAGGCGAAGGTGCCCCTGGCGAATTCCGCCATCTCCGACGGGATCCAGTAGGTCAGGCTGACCTCGACCGGCTCGCCCGCGGTCAGCTCGACCTCCCGGCGTTGTTCGTGCACCTGCATGATCGACGTGAAGATGTCCCCGCCTTCCGGCAGGTTCACGCCGTCGAAGACGGTCTGGCCGGCGACGGTGAGGCGGAGGTCGCCGGGGCCGGTGACGCCGAAGGTGTGCGTGCCGCTTTGCTCCGGGAGGAACGCGCCGGCGATCTCGACCGAGGCGATTGTGCCGATGTCGAGCCCGGCCGGCAGTTCGCCGATCCAGTCGATCCTGGCTTGGCGCAAGGAAAACTGCGCGAGTTCGGTGCCGTCGGCGGCGCGGGCCGTCGCGCGGAGCCGGAAATTGTCGGTGGCGGTCGGTAACGTCGTCCGCGGATCGGCACCAGGGGCGTAGACGAGCTCGGTGCCGGCGGGAACGGCCGCTTTGAGGCCGTCGAGAGGGGAGACGACGTGATCGGGGAACACGGTGGCACTGCCGCCACCGAGGATCTTGGGGTCCTCGGCGAGCGCGCCGATGAGCGCGATGCTCTGCGGCTCCTGCAGGGGCAGCACGCCGGTTTCGTTGCGGAGCAACACGAACGACCGGTGCGCGATCTCGCGCGCGACCGCCTCTCCGTCCACATCGGACCCTCTTGCCGCGGGGCCGCCGCCGAGCGCGCCGGTCCGGTCGGCGAGCCGGAGCACGCGGCGGACCATGGCGTCGACGACCGCTTCGTCGACTTCGCCGCCGCGCACGGCTTCGGCGAGCCGTTCGCCGAACACCGTGCGGGGGCCGGGCATGGCGACGTCGAGGCCGCCGTTGGCGGAGGCGACGGTGTCGCGCGCGGCCAGCCAGTCGGAGACGACGAAGCCGTCGAAGCCCCATTCGTCGCGCAGCACGCCGTTGAGCAGTTCGGCGTGCTGGGTCATCGTGACGCCGTTGACGCTGTTGTAGGCGGCCATGATCCCCCACGGCTTCGCGCGCCGGACGATGAGTTCGAACGGCGCGAGGTAGAGCTCGCGCAGGGCCCGCTCGCTGACGCGCACGTCGGCGGTGAAGCGTTCGGTCTCGAAGTCGTTGGCGACGAAGTGCTTGACCGTGACGGCGACCCCGCCGTCCTGCACGCCGGTCACGTAGCCGGCGCCGATCATTCCGGTGAGGAGGGGGTCTTCGGAGTAGCACTCGAAGTGCCGGCCGCCCAGCGGCGAGCGGTGGAGGTTGACCGTCGGGGCGAGCAGCACGTGCACGCCCTTGCGCCGGGCTTCCTGCGCGAGCAGCCGTCCGGCGCGCACGGCCAGCCGCGGGTCCCAGCTCGCCGCGAGCGCCGTCGGGCTGGGCAGGGTCACCGAGGGGTCGTCCGGGCTCCAGCGCGTGCCGCGGACGCCCACCGGGCCGTCGGAGAGAACCATCGATGCGAGCCCGATCCGCAGCAGCCCGGGAAGGGACCAGACGTCCTGGCCGGCGAGCAGGCTCACCTTCGCGTCCAGGTCGAGCTCGGCCAGCAGCGCCTCGACGTCGAAGCTCATGCGCATCCTCCGCGGTCGGTCCTGCCGTCACCCTACCTGGCGGTGAGTAGTGAACGTTATGCTTCCGTGACACTCACTGCCGTAGGCTCGGGATCATGACCCGGGCCAGGGGCGCCGACCGCCGAGCCGGCATCGTCCGAGCGGCGTTCGAGGTGATCGCCGAGCGCGGCTACCGAGGCACGTCACTGGCCGCCGTGGCCGAGCGCGTCGGGCTGACGCAACAGGGCCTGATGCACTACTTCCCCACCAAGGAAGACCTGCTGACGGCGGTGCTGGAGACCCGCGACGAGTGGGACCTGCTGCACTTCGGGCACGGCCCGGAGGGCGACCCGTCGGCGATGACGGTGAACCAGCTGGCCGACCTGGTGGACTACAACGCGAGCCGCCCGGGCATCGTCCAGACGTACACGGTGCTTTCCGCGGACAGCGTCACGGAGGACCACCCGGCCCGGAAGTACTTCCAGGACCGCTACGCGCGGGTGCGGGCGGGCATGACCCAGATGCTCGAGCGCCACCGCGACGAACTGCCGCCGGGCACCACCCCGGAACAGCTGGCCCCGCTGGCCATCGCCATCCTCGACGGCCTCCAGCTGCAATGGCTCCTCGACCCGGCGGAGGTCGACATGTCCGCCGGGTTCCGCACGTTCCTCACCCTGCTGGGGGTGAAGCCGGACTGACGATCAGCGCATGCCGACGCTCTGGCGCTCGACCTCGATGAGCGCGACCACCCGCTGCTGCTCTCGCGTGTACGGCGCACCGATGTACTTGTTCGCGATCCGGTCGACGATCTCCCAGGCGGCGTCGCCCTCGATCCACTCGGCCACCCGGCCGCGGATGATCACGGGTTCGAACGGGTTGTCCGGCGGGGTCAGCGAAAGCGCGACGCGCGGGTCACGCCGCAGGTTGCGGGCTTTGCGCGAGTCCGGGCCGGTCAGGATGGCGATGCGATCGCCCTCCGGGTCGACCCAGACCGGGACCGAATGGGGCGCGCCGTCGGGCAGGACGGTGGCGAGGTGACCGATCGCGGTGGTGGCGATGATGCGGCGGACGTCGGCGTCGAGCATTGGTCGGCTCCTTGCTGGGGTTAGGGGGTTCGGGCGACGCTTCAGGCGACGGCGTAGTGGAGGTGGGTGACGCCGGGCGCGGCCACGGCCTCGAGCAGGCTGAGCCGCACGTGCGACGGTAGTTCCTGGAAGAACGACCGGCCGCCGCCGAGCAGCACCGGCACCTGGTGGAGCACGATTTCGTCGACCAGGCCGGCCTGCAGCGCCGAGGCCAGCACGCCACCGCCCATGAGGCCGACGTCCTTGCCGCCGGCCGCCTCGCGGGCCGCCGCGATCGCGTCTTCGACGGTGCCGGCGAGGGTCTGCCGCTCGGTCAGTTCCGGCGCGGGCCGGTGGCTGACGAGGAAGAGCGGGGCGTCCGGGTGCGGGCTGCCACCACCGAAGTGTTCCGAGTCTTCATAGGTGTTGCGGCCCGCCACGATCGCGCCCACCCGGCCGGCGAGCGAGTCGAAGACGCGGGCACTCGGCTCGCTGAGGGTGAAGAAGTCGAAGACCCGGCTCCGGGTGTCCCCGTCGGAGTACCAGTCGAAGAGCGTCCCGCCGTCGCCGAGTCCCTGACCCGGGCCGGCGCCGCGGCCGGTGATGTAGCCGTCCACCGACACGGCGTGGGCGCTGAAGACCTTGCTCATCGCGACTTTCCCTTCTGGGTTCCTTCAGGAGACTCCAGAACCGTAGCAGTCGAAGTTCCTTAAGGGAACCCCAAGTGCTAAACTGGGGTCATGCAGCGCACGAACTTCAGCGAACTGGCCGCGTGCTCGATCGCGCGCACGCTCGACGTCATCGGCGAACCGTGGTCACCGCTGATCCTGCGGGACGTGTGGGTCGGCCTCAGCCGGTTCGAACAACTCCAGGCGGACCTCGGCATCTCGCGCAAGGTCCTCACCGAGCGGCTGAACCACCTGGTCGACTCCGGCATCCTCGATCGCCGCCCGTACGACCGCCGTCCGCGCTACGAGTACGTCCTCACCGAGAAGGGCACCGAGCTGGTCGACATGCTGCTGGTGCTGACCCGCTGGGGCGACAAGTGGCTGGCGGGCGAGGCAGGGCCTCCGGTACTCCACCGCCACCACGCGTGCGGCGAAATCAGCGTGGTCGATTTGCGCTGCGCCCACTGCGGCGAGCCGATGCACGCGGGAGACGTCGACGTACTGGCCGGCCCCGGCGCAACCCGCTGACCCACACCGGCACAACCCGCTGAGCTACACCAACCGCCGCCACTCCCGCTGCCTGGGCGCCCGATCGTCTGAGCTACACCAGCCCGACTCGAACAGCCACACCGACCCCGCCACCCCGCGCGGCCCCGGCGCCTGATCGGCGGCGCCGCTCACAGCAGCCGCGGCTGGGCCACCACTCCGCGCAATCGCTGCAGCGTGCGCAGCGTCGTCTCGAGATCCTCCAGCGGCACCTCGGCCGCCACCTCCTCCGCCCACGCGACCTGCGCCTCCCCCAAGGCCCGCATCGCCGTGCGAGCCCGCCGCGTCAACGACAGCAGCGGCGCCCGCGCGTCGGCCGGGTTCGGCAAGCGATCGAGCATTCCGTTGCGCAGCAAGCGGTTCACCGTCTCCTGCACACTCTGGCGGCGCAGCCCGCGACGGCGCGCCACCTCGGCGGCGGTCGCCGGGCCGTCCTCGAGGAAGCCGAGGACCTGCCACTGCGCGGCGGTCAGCCCGACCGGCCCGGTCAGCGCGTCGCCCGCGGCGAGGAAGCCGCCGTTGCACGCGAAGACCGCGTCGATCACGCGGGTGAACGTCTCGGCTCGAGGTGACCGCATGCGTGCTAGTCTCGCACGTCGACAGGTACCTGTCGAAACGGAGACGACCATGGACATGCCCCGCCTCGGCCCCGCGCACGACGCGCTGAAGGCGTTCGTCGGCGACTGGACCGGCACCGAGGAACTCGCCGCCTCGCCGTGGGCACCGGCCTCGACCGCGCGTGCCGACTGCGAATACCGCTTGGCTCTCAACGGTTTCGCCGTGATCCAGCACTACCGCCAGCGGCGCGAGGACGGGTCCGAGTTCCTCGGGCACAACGTCTTCACCGCCGACCCGGCCACCGGCGAAACGCTCTGGTACGGCTTCGACAGCTACGGCTTCCCACCCGAATCGCCCGCCCGCGGCACCTGGACCGGCGCGACGCTGACCCTGGAGAAGCGGACCGCGCGCGGCGTCGCCCGGCACCGGCTCACGCCCGGCGGCGGGACGCTGACGCACGAAATCGACGTCCGGATGGGTGAAAACCCGGAGTACAGCCCGTTTTTGCGGGCCAGGTACACCCGGAAGGACCAGTAGCGGACCCGAAACTGTCGGACCCCCGGAGTACAGATGAAGGCGTGTCCACAACCGCCGAGCCGCCCCCGCTGATCGGGGTCGAGAACGTCAAGATGCCCGAGTGGGCCCGCGTCGACGAACGCGTGGCCGCCGCGGGCTTCGGCCAAGCCGTGCGCGCACTGCCCACCGCGATCTCGGTCGTGCTGCGGCTGGCGTGGCGGACTTCGCCGCGGCTGACGCTGCTGGCCGCCGTCGTGCACGTCGT
This sequence comes from Amycolatopsis sp. NPDC051716, assembly GCF_040681595.1. Taxonomy (NCBI): domain Bacteria; kingdom Bacillati; phylum Actinomycetota; class Actinomycetes; order Pseudonocardiales; family Pseudonocardiaceae; genus Amycolatopsis; species Amycolatopsis sp. NPDC051716. Next base: position 21,221 of record NZ_JBFAZA010000022.1, read on the forward strand.
GTCCGGCTGCGTCACGGCGTTCGGCCTGCTCGCCACCGCGAACGTCTTCACCGCGCTGCTCGAACAGGGCCCGACGCCGGATCGCGTGCTGCAGTCGTTGCCGGCGATCGCGGTCGTCACCGGGTCGTACGCGGCGCGCGCGGTGCTGGACGCGGCCGTCGCCGCCGTCGAAGGCGCGCTCCGGCCCCGGGTCACCGCGGCGGCGGACGACGCGGTGACGGCCGCGGTCGTGCGCGTCGGGCTGATCGCGTTCGAGGACGCGGACTTCCGCGAGCTGGCCCGGCAGGGCGCCCGGTTCGGGGTGCGGGCCATCGAGACGAGCCTGCGGCGGCTGGCCGACCTGACGTCGTCGGTGATCTCGCTGGCGGCGGCGATGCTCACGGCCGGGCTGCTCAACCCGTGGCTGGCCCCGGTGCTCCTGCTCGCGGCGGCGGCCGACGGCTGGGCCGCCGCGCGCGTCGCGAAGCTGAACTACCGGCACTTCCTGGACACCGTCGGGCGCAACATCCGCAAGTCGGTCGTGGAAGAGGTCGCCACCTGGCGCTCGATGGCCCTCGAACGGCACGCGCTGACGTTGCAGGAGCCGTTGCTCGGCGAGTACCGGCGCATCTCGCCAGCCGCATCTCCTCACGCGTGAGGAGATGCGGCTGGCGCACCGGAGCAACCTGGTGCGCACCAGCGGGCGGGCGGCGGCCGGCTTCGGCACCGCCGTCGCGTACCTGGTGCTCGGCTGGCTGCTCTACACCGGCGCGATGGAGCTGGCGCTGGCCGGCACGGCGGTGCTGGCGATGCGCACGGCGTCCACGGCGCTGTCCAACACGATGCGCGCGGTCAATTCGCTGTACGAGGACTCCTTCTACATCGGGTTCTACAACCAGCTGCTCGCGGAATCCCGGAAGCGCCAACCACCGCCGACGTCGGTGACCGCACCGGCCGACCCGGCCGAGATCCGGCTGGACGGCGTCACGTTCACCTACCCGGGCCGGGACAGCCCCGCGCTGCGGGACGTCTCGCTGACGATCCGGCGCGGCGAGGTGGTCGCGCTGGTCGGTGAGAACGGCTCGGGCAAGACCACCCTCGGCAAGCTGCTCACCGGGCTCTACCCGCCGGACGAGGGCACGGTCCGCTGGGACGACGTCGACCTCGCCCGGGCGGACCCGGCATCGGTGCACGCGAACATCGCGGTGATCGCGCAGGAACCGGCGGAGTGGCCGATGACGGCGGCGAACAACATCACGGTCGGCCGCCTCGGCCGGCCGGACCCGGGTAGGCAGGCGTGGCGCGAAGCCGTCGACTACTCGGGCGCGGACGAGGTGATCGCTTCCCTGCCGGCCGGGGAGAACACGGTCTTGTCGAAGAAGTTCGACGAAGGCCACGACCTGTCCGGTGGCCAGTGGCAGCGCATGGGCATCGCCCGCGGCATCTACCGGGACGCCTCGGTCCTGGTGGCCGACGAACCGACAGCGGCGCTCGACGCCCGCGCCGAAGCTCGCGTGTTCGCCGGCCTCCAGCACGCGAGCCGCTCGGACCGCGGCCGCCGCACGACGGTGCTGGTGACCCACCGGCTGGCCAACATCCGTTCGGCCGACCGGATCCTGGTGCTGGAGAAGGGAAAACTGATCGAAGAAGGCACCCACGACGAGCTGATCAGCGCGGGCGGGGTCTACCACGAGCTGTACGAGATCCAGGCCCGCGCCTACCGAAACGGCCAGCCCTAACCACCACCCGCCCACTCACCCGCACCCCGCCCCGCCCAGTCGGCCCACGTACCCAGCCGGTCGGCCCACGTACCCAGACAGTCGGCCCACGTACCTGGGTGGTCGGCTCGCGTACCTGGGTGGTCGGCCCGCGTACCCAGACAGTCGGCCGCGCACCCAGCCGATCAGCCCGCGTATCCGGCGGCCGACTCGCCGTCCGACCGTCCAGACACGCGAGCCGACCCTCCAAACACGCGAGTTGACCCTCCAGACACAGGAGCCGACCCTCCAGACACGCGAGTTGACCCTTCAAACACGCGAGCCGACCCTCCGGGTACGCGAGTTCGCCGGTCCGGTACGCGCCACTCGCGTGATTGGGCGGGCATCTCCCGTGATTGAGCAGCCAACTCGCGTGATTGGGCGGTCAACTCGCGTGATTGGGCAGCCAACTCGCGTGATTGGGCAGCCAACTCGCGTGATTGGAGGGACGACTCGGGTGAGTGGGTTAGGTGGCGAGGGTTAGGGAGCCGAGGTGGGAGAAGTGGGCGGCGAGGCGGGAGCCGGGGCGGAGCGGGACCGCGTCCGTCATTCCGCCGGTCAGGACCAGCCAGCCCGGCTCCAAGGCCAGGCCGCGCGCCGCCAGGGTGTTCGCCGCCAGGGCGAGGGCTTCCGCCGGGTGGCCCTGGACCGCCGCGCCCGTTGCCGTGTCGACGATCTGGCCGTCGACCTCCAGGAGGGCCGCCTCCAACGACAGATCCAGCGAAGCCGGCGCGACACCCACCGGGCCCAGGCTGAAGTACGCCGACGAGCCGTTGTCCGCGACGGCGTCCGGGAGCGTGAACCGGTAGTCCGCGTAGCGGCTGTCGATCACCTCGATGCCGCCGTACACGCGGTCGACCGCCGCCAGCGCCGTCGCCGCCGTGACGCCCGGGCCCGCCAGCCGGCGGCCCAGCACGAAGACCAGTTCCGGCTCCGCGCGCGGGTGGATCAGCTCGCCGTGGGGCACCGGTGCGCCGATCGGCAGCACCATCGCGTCGGTCAGCCAGGCCAGCAACGGCGCGTCGATGCCCATCCGCTGCTGCTTGGCCCGGGACGTCAGGCCCAGCTTCACCCCGATCAGCGTCTCGCCGCGGGCCCGGCGCTGCCGCAGGGCCTCGTCCTGGATCGCGTACGCCGTGTCGACGTCCAGTTCCGGCCAGCCGGCCGAGAGCGGCGCGCGCTCCGAGACCGTCCCCAGCAAAGAAGCAGCCGCTTCTCGCACGTTCATGCGTCCTCCGACGAAGCAGATGCAGCAGGAGCGAAGACCGCCGTGACACTGCCGATCCCGGCGATCGTGGTGACGATCGTGTCGCCCGGCGACACCGGGATCGCCCGGGTCATCGACCCCGGCAGCACGACGTGGCCGGGTTCCAGGGTGACGCCCAGCGGCCCCACCGTGTTCGCCAGCCACACCAGCGAATTCAACGGCGACCCGAGCACCGCGCCGCCCGCGCCCGTCGCCGCCACCGAACCGTTCTGGTAGAGAATGCAGCCGGCCAGCCGCAGGTCCACCGACCCCAGGGCAGTCGGGCTGCTGCCCAGCACCACGCCACCGGAAGACGCGTTGTCCGCGATCGTGTCGAACAGGGAGATCTTCCAGTCCTGGATGCGGGAATCGACGATCTCCAGCGACGGCAGCACGAACTCGACCGCTCGCACCGCGTCGGCGACCGTCACCCCCGGGCCGCGCAGGGCCGAGCCGAGCACGAACGCGATCTCCGGCTCGATCCGCGGCTGCAGGAACGCCGACGTCGGGATCGGCTGGTGCTCCAGGTGGAACATGCTGCCGGTGAGGTGCCCGTAGTCGGGCTGGTCGACGCCCATCTGCCGCTGCATCGCCGCCGACGCGAGGCCGACCTTGTGGCCGCGGACGGCGTCGCCGCGCTCGACCCACTGCCGCACCTGCTCCTGCTGGATCCGGTACGCGTCCTCGACGCCCGCGTCCGGATACGTCTTGATCAGCGGCTCGATCGGCTCGCGCGAGGCATAGGCCCCCGCCAGCGCGGCGGCGGCCTCCTGCACCTTACTGACGTCCACCCCCGGAACTCTGCCGTGCGCGCCCCGCGCACACAAGCGACGACGTTCCGTCCAGCGGAACTCTCACCAAGCAATCTCTTGCGCGCGAGATAAATCGAGCGTAGCGTGAGCGACACACCAGGAAGGGACGTGAGGGACATGGCACCGACCCAGGCCGAGGTCACCAAGCTCGCCGAGGTCCGCGACGAACTGCGCGAGCGCCACCTGCGCCCGGCCGCCGAACGCCCGGCGACGAACGGCCGCGGCATCCACCACACCGCGTTGATCTCCAGCGACGTCGAGCGGACGATCGAGTTCTACCAGGACATCCTGGGCTTCCCGCTCACCGAGCTGATCGAGAACCGCGACTACCCCGGCTCCAGCCACTTCTTCTTCGACGTCGGCAACGGCAACGCGGTCGCGTTCTTCGACCTGCCCGGCCTGGACCTCGGCCCGTACGCGGAAGTCCTCGGTGGACTGCACCACCTGGCACTGTCCGTCGAGCCCGGGCGGTGGGCCGCCATCAAGGACAAGCTCGACGAGGCCGGCGTCCAGTACCTGCTGGAGAGCAAGACGTCCATCTACCTGTCCGACCCGGACGGTGCCCGCGTCGAGCTGATCTCCGACCCGCTCGGCGAGATGTACGGCGAGAAGATCGGCTGAAAGCGTGGTCCGGGCGTCGCGCGCCAACTAGCCTGTGCGCGACGCCTGGAGGTCCGATGTCCGACTGGTCCCTCTCCCGCGCGAAGGCGCGGCTCGATCACCGCGAGCGGCTCGACGAACTGACCGCGCGCACCCGGTTCGAGGTGCGCCTGCACCTCAACGAGCCCGCGACGAACGGCGCCTACGACGAGCTCACGAGCATCTTCGCGATCGGGCACGGCGAGTGCGCCGCCCTCCTGAAGCACCACCGGCTGCTGCCGTGGTGGGAACGCGCGCTGCTGTTCCGCTACGCGCGGCGGATGCACGGCAAGGCGATCACCCGCAGTGTCGGCGTGGTCCCCGCCGAAGTGGCGCCGCAGGCGGCTCGCGCGTTCGGCGCCGAGATCGCCGAACTGGCCCCCGGCTCCGGGGACACCGGCGCGAAGTACGACCTGCAGGGCCGCGGCCTGCTGACCGTGTTCCGGATCGCCGTCGGCGCCAAGGGCGCGACCTGGGCCGATCGCCACGAAGTCGCGACGACGTCCGCCCGCAACATCCTGATCTGCGCCGCCACCTTCGCCCGCCGGAAGCCGTGGCACGTCGTGTGGCCGGTCTACCGCGTGCGCGGCCTGCGGCTCTGGAAGCTTTGACGCCCACCGCGCGTTCCACCGGTATGACCCCAGAGGAGATCCTCGCCGGCGCGAGCACGATCGCCGTCGTCGGCCTGAGCCGCGACCCGGCGAAGGCCGCGCACGGCGTCCCGGCCGTCCTGCAGGCCCACGGCTTCCGGATCATCCCGGTGCACCCGACCGCGACCGAGCTGCTCGGCGAAAAGGTGTACCGGTCGCTGCAGGACATCCCGGAGCCGGTGGACCTCGTCGACGTCTTCCGGCCGTCCCCCGAAGCGCCGGGCATCGCCCGCGACGCCGTCGAGATCGGCGCCAAGGCGCTGTGGCTGCAGCAGGGCATCGTCTCCGCGGAAGCACGCCGCATCGCCGAAGAGGGCGGGCTCGCCTACGTCGAGAACCGCTGCACCGCCGTCGTCCGCGCGACCGCCTCGATCTCGAAGAGCTAGCCGGACGCTCCGAAGTGGACGATCCGGTGGTTGCCCGGCTCGGCGACCCAGACACCGCCGGTGCCGTCGTCGGCGACGTCCCTCGGTGAGCTGATCGGCTCGGCCGTGCCGGGCAGCGCGACGCCGGTGCGGGTGTCGAACCGGGCCACGCGCCCGGTGTCGTCGACCAGCAGCCGCCCCTCGTGATCGAGCGCGACTCCGCGGGGCCGGGTCAGGCCGGCGAACTCGCGCACGAACCCGCCCTGCCACGAAAACTGCACCACGCGGCGGTTGCCGGTGTCGGCGACGTAGACGTTGCCGGCCGCGTCGACCGCCACCCCTTCCGGCACCTTGAGCCGCCCGGCCAGGACGCGCACGAGCGCGCCGTCGCGGGTGAACGCCTGGACCCGGTCGTTGCCGGTGTCGGCCACCCACACCCGGCCGCGAGCGTCGACGGCGAGCCCGGACGGCGCGCGGAACTGCCCCGGCCCGGCGCCGGGCCCGCCGAACGCGCGCGGCAGCGCGGCGGCTTCACTGCTGGTCACCGCACCAGGATCACCGGCCGCGAGCCATGGCGGCCAGCGCCGGGACGAGTGTTCAGCGACTGTTCCGCCCCCGCTCACCAGCTCCAGCGGGAGCACGTCCGCCGGTCGAGGAAGCTGTACGCGGGCAGCGGCCCGAGCCAGTCGGCCTGGACGCCGTCGCCGCGCGCGAGCCCGGCGACGGTGTCCCGGACGACGAGCAGGTCGCCCAGCCCGACCAGGAACGCCCACCGCTCGTCGGCGCTCTCGCCCGCCGGCAGCGCCACGGAATCGCGGGCCCGTTCGGCGACCCGGGAAAGCAGGACGTCCGAGCGGGCCGCCCGCCACGCCGACCCGGGTTCGGTGAACCGCAGGCAGACGTGCACCTCGGCCAGGCCGTCGAGCCGGTCGAGGTCGGCGCGGTAGGTGTCCGCGGACGGGGCGAGCACCTCGGTCCGGACGGCGTCCTCGTCCTCGGCCACGGTGCCGAACCGGACCGGCAGCACCGGGCCGCCCTCGACGAGCGCGGACACCACCGCCAGGTGCGCCGCCGGGTCGGGCTCGGGGTCGCCGACGACCATGGCGAGGTCCTCCCAGCCGACCGTGCGCGACGCCCGCGGGTGCCCAGCCCGCACGACGCCGAACAGCTGCAGCGTCACGGCTGTTCGACGGGGATGACCGGTTCCATCGGCACCGCGACGGCCGGTGTCGGCGGCGGGGGCGGGATGAGCCCCGTCGTCTGGCCGAGGCCCTGCGAGATCTGCCCGGGCGCGGTGGCGTTCTGCAGCCGCTGCATCGCTTCGAGGTACCGGATGTAGGTGTCGACGCTGGCGATGACGATCCGCGCTTCGATCGCCAGCAGCTCGATCCCGATCACCGACACCCGCACCGAGGCGTCGATCACGAGTCCCTTGTCGAGCAGGATGTCGAGCGTATCGGCAAGGCCGCCGCCGGCCTGTCCCGGTCTGGTCACTGCACTCCTTCGGTGGTGGGGATGTCGTCGAGGGCGGCGCGGATCTCCGCGAACCGGAGTTCCAGCGCGATGAGGGCCTGGCCGAGCGCTTCGACCTGGTCCGCGGTGAGGGTGCCGGCGTCGAGCCGCCGGAGTGCCTGCCGCTCCAGCACTTCCTTGAGGATGTCGAGCACGGTGACGACGAGGTGGCCGAGCCCGCGCCCGGCATCGGCGGCGATCCGCCGCGTCATCCGGGTGTCCCGTCGATCCCGAGCAGCAGCAACCGCAGATCGAGCCGCACGAGATCGATGCCGGCGAGGGAGATGATGACGTCCCCGGTGACGACGGCCCCGCGGTGCACGACCCGGTCCAGCAGATCGACGATGGCTTCGGCGGTGTTGGTGCCGGTGGGGGTGAAGACCTCGGCGAGCAGGTCGCCACGGCTCGGTGCGCCGGCCCCGGTGAGCAGGTCGCCGATCGCCGTCGTGGGCCTCGCGGGCAGGGGAACCGCGTCAGCCATGCGCCGTCGCTCCGAGCTCGACGTCGGTGAACGAGTACGGCGGCCACGGCCCCGAGGTCTCCACCGTCGCCCCCGCCGCGCTCAGCTCGCGGGCGAACCACTCGACCTCCGCGTGGAACGCCGCCTCCCGGCCGGTCTCCACGAGGTACGCCGTGTTCGCCAGCACTCCGTGCGACCGGGCCCGGTCCAGACTGTCGGCCGCGTGGCGGCGCAACCCTTCATCGAGCCGGCGTGCCGCGCCGGCCACGTCCTCGCGAGCCCGCTGGATCGCCTTCAGCCGTTCACGCCGGCGCACGAGGTACTGCGTTCCGGTCAGGCCCGTCGCGTCGGGCCGGGTGGTCGCCGCCGGCTCGGTGTGGCGGATCCGCACCCCCCACTCGCGGTGGCCGGCCACCTCTTCGAGGCAGTCACGCGCCTGGTCGTAGCCCGCTTCCAGGAGCCGGCGGGCGGCGTCCTCGCCGTCGAGGACCGTGCCGAACCTCAGCGGCAGCACCGGCTCGCTGCGGAACACCGCGCGCACCACGGCGTCGTGCTCGCGGGCCAGCTCGGCGAGGGTGCCGTCGACCGGGTCGAGCGTGTCGATGCGGTCGAACCGCGCCGGCGCCACTTCGGACACGACCACGCCGAGGTCGCGGTAGCCGATCAGCCGCGGCACCGGGCCGATGTCCAAGGTGGACGGGCGGTTGCGGGTGATCGCGTACGCGCACAGCCAGTTTCCGGTGCTCACCGGGGTTCTTCCTTTCCGCCCGGCGCGGGCAGCCGGGCCTCCAGTTCGGCGACGCGCGCCGCCAGATCGGTCGTCCCCAGTTCCGCGCGTGCGGCATTCGGAGCAAAGAACGGATCGTTCGTCCACCAGTCCATGCCCATTTCCCGAGCGGTCTGCGCGGACGCGATGAACAGCCGGATCCGCAGGGTCAGCAATTCGACGTCGACCACACTGACGCCGATGTCACCGGCGATGACGACGCCCTTGTCGAGCACGCGTTCCAGAATGTCCGCCAACGAATCGGACGAAGCGGCCAATCGTGTCGACCTTCCTTTCAGGAATCGGTGGCACCTCGGGTGAACCGGCGCAGCCGCTCACAGGCGGCGAGCTCGCCGTCGGCGTCGACGTCGACCCGGTAGGTGGCCATCACGCTGGTGGAGTCCGGGATCCGGGCCAGCTCGACGACGTCGACGAGCACGGACCAGCCCCCGTCACCCCGGCTGCGGATCCCGGTCACGGCATGCGGAGTGAGCCCCGTCACCATGGCGAACTGATCCTTGGCAGTCCGAATGGCGTCGGCGGCACGCAGCCGGGAAACGGATTTCCCGGCGGCTTCGGGGAAATTTTGAGCAGAGCTGTTTTGGGCAGGCAACGGCAGCGGCGATTCCGTCATCGCTTTCCTAGTCAGGGGTGGGTGGCCTACCGTAGCAACACGCGGGATCGCGCGCAGTGCCGTCGCGGGACGGTATTTTTCACCGGTTCGCGGGAACAATTGGGCGATTCGCGGCAACCGGCGGAGACAAACGGCGCAGCGTGCGGACGCCCAGCGGCACCAATTTCCCGGAAACGCCCGGTTGGTTACGATCGAGTAACGTCCACGAGGCGGTAGCCCACGCCCCGGACCGTTTCGATGGTGTGGGTGCCGAACGGCGCGTCGATCTTGCGCCGCAGGTAGCCGATGTAGACCTCGACGACGTTCTCGTCGCCGTCGTAGTGCGCGTCCCAGACGTGGCTGAGGATCTCGTTCTTCGACAGCGCCGCGCCGGCCCGCCGCAGCAGGAACTCCAGCAACCCGAACTCCCGCGCGGTGAGCTCGATCCGTTTTTGTCCCCTGTGGACGGTTCGGGCGGAGGGGTCGAGCCGCAGGTCGCCCGCCTCCAGCACGGCCGGACGGGCCGGGGCACCGCGCCGCAGCAACGCGCGCAGCCGGGCGATGAGCACGACGAAGGAGAACGGCTTGGACAGGTAGTCGTCGGCGCCGAGGTCGAACGCGTCGGCTTCGTCGTACTCACCGTCCTTGGCCGTCAGCATCAGCACCGGCGTCCAGTTCTCGGCCGCCCGCAGGCGTTTGAGCACCTCGTAACCGGACAGCTCGGGCAGCATGATGTCGAGCACCACGACGTCGTACGCGTGCTCGGTCGCCCGCCAGAGGCCCTCCCGGCCGGTGTGCGCGACATCGGCGGTGAAGCCCTCGGCGACCAGCCCGCGCCGCAGCGTCTCCGCGAACTCGCGCTCGTCCTCCACGATCAGCAGGCGCACTACTCCTCCTTGGGCAGTTCGATCACCGGCAGTTCGATCACGAACCGCGCGCCCGGTCCGTCCGGTTCGGCGTACCGCGCCCGGCCGCCGTGGCGCGCCGCGATGCCGGCCACGATCGGCAGGCCCAGCCCGGTGCCGCCGTGCCCGCGCTGCCGCGACGCGTCGAGCCGGACGAACCGCTCGAAGATCCGCTCCCGGTCGGCCGGCCCGACACCGGGGCCGTCGTCGCTCACCTCGATGACAGCGAAGTCGCCCCACACCGCGCTGCTGACGCGGATGCGCGAGCGCGCGTGCCCGCGCGCGTTGTCGACCAGGTTGCGCACCGCCCGCCGCAGCTGCGCCTCGCTGCCGTACACCTTCGCCGGCCCGGCGCGGACCTCGACGTCCACCGTGCTTTCGCCGCGGACGCGCTCGGCCTCCGCGCGGACGATGTCGTCGAGGTCGACTTCGGTGCGCTGCGGCCGGTCGGTCGCGTCGTCGGTGCGGGCCAGCATGAGCAGGTCGTCGACGAGTTCGCGCAGCCGCGCGGTTTCCCGGCCGATCACCGGCACCAGGTCCCCCGTGCTCTCCGGGTGCCGCCCGGAGACGTCGAGCGCGGTGCTGATCGTCGACAGCGGCGAGCGCAGTTCGTGGCTGGCGTCGGCGACGAACCGGCGTTGCGCGGCCTGGGCCGACGCGAGCCGGGCCAGCATTTCGTTGAGCGTCACGGCCAGGCGGTGCACCTCGTCGCCGCCCGGCGGCAGCGGCACGCGCGCGGCGAGGTCGCGCGTCGAGATCTCCGCGACGGTCCGGCGCATCCGCTCGACCGGCCGCAGCGCCGAGCCGACCGCGCGGTACACCGCGAGCCCGGCGATCGCCAGCAGCGGCACGGCGATCAGGCCGAGCAGCAGCGTCAGCCGCGTCGACGCCTCCGTGACCGGTTCCAGCGAGCGCGCGGAAATCACGGTGTACGGGCCGCCCGGCCCGATCACCTCCTGCGACACGACGCGGTAGTCGTCGTTGTCGCCGTTCAGCCCGAGCGGCAGCGTTTCGACGATTTCGTGCCCGGCGACCGGGCGGGCCGCGGTCAGCGGCGGGTGCCCGACGATCGCCGGGTCGCTCGCGATCGGCGTCCGCCGCGCGTCCAGCACCTGCGTGACGGCCTCGGTGTCGCCGGTGCTGGCGACGTCGCTCGCGCTCAGGTCGCGCGCACCCTCGCGGACGAGCTGGATGGCGACCTGCCGCCCGGTGCTGCGGGCACTCTCGGTGACGCTGCGGTCGAGCGACTCCTCCAGCAGCAGCACCACGGCCACCCCGCCGACGGCAATGGCCAGCGCGAGCGCGAACACCGCCACCGCGGTGGCGCGCATCCGGACGCCCGTCGCGGCGATCACCATGCCCAGTCTCACCAACGCAGCGTAACGACCGCCGTAGATCGCCGGCCGGTGGTCGGCAGCGGCGGCCGGCGGGACCACCCGCTCACCGGCGCCGGCGCGGGACGGCGAGCCGCTCCTCGCGCAGGCGCTCGACCTCGGCCAGGCTCAGCGGGCCGAGCGGGTGCCCGATCGTCCAGGCCAGCAGCAGGTCGGCCAGCGCGGGGTTGCGGGCGAGCGCCGGGCCGTGCAGGTAGGTGCCGACGACCCGGTCGGTCACCGCGCCTTCGGTGCCGTCGCCGTTGCCGGTGCCCCGCACGACCCGCCCGAGCGGCTCGCTGCCGGCGCCGAGCTTGCTGACGCCCAGGTGGTTTTCGAACCCGGTCAGGGCGGCCCCGTCCAGGAGGCGGGACGGCGTCGCGACCAGTTCGGCGACCGCGCGCTGCGGGCCCGGTTCGGTGGTGACGTCGAGCAGGCCGAGCCCGTCGTGGTCGACGCCGTCCAAGCCGCGGAAGCGGGTGCCGAGCACCTGCAGTCCGGCGCACACGCCGAACACGACGGCGCCGGCCGCGACCGCCCGCCGCAGGCCCGGGTACTTGCGCAGGTGCGCGGCCGCGAGCACCTGCGCGCCGTCCTCGCCGCCGCCGAGCAGATACAGATCCAAAGTGGACGGTACCGGTTCGCCGAGACCGACGGGCACCACCTCGGCGTCGAGCCCGCGCCACTGCAACCGCTTGCCGAGCACCTGGGCGTTGCCGGTGTCGCCGTAGGTGCCGAGCACCTCCGGCAGCAGAAGTCCGATGTGGACGACCGAATCAGCCACCGGGCAGCCTGCCCACCAGGTCGCGGAACGCGGTGTAGTTGGCGACCAGTTCGACGGCACCGGGCGGCAGCGCGTCGATCGCGGCGACCGGGTCCGGCTCGGCCCAGTGCGCGACTTCGGCGTAGCAGAGCCGGACCGAGAGGTCGGCGCCGCGCTCGCCGGTGACGACCACCTGGCGCCCGCGCAGCCGTTCGAAGTGGACGTCCCACAGCCAGGACAGGTCCCGGCCGTCGGCCTCCTGGGCGTTGACCGCGACGACGACCGGGGTGTCCTCGTCCAGCACCCGCAGCGTTTCCACCCAGCCGGCCGGGTTCTTCGCCAGCATTACCCGCACGGAGTGCCGCGACCGCCGGATCGTCCGGTAGCGGCCGCCGATGTCGGTGATGGTCCGCAGCCGCGCCGCGGCGGTGTGCGGCGGCACGCCGAGCCGGTGTGCCGCGGCGAGCGCGAGCGCGGCGTTCGCGCGGTTGGCCTCGCCGGGCAGCCGCAGGTCGAGGTCGACCTGGCGGCCGCCCGGGGTGAGGACGAGCTCGCCGTCGAGCGTCCAGGCGGGTTCCGGCCGGGCGAGCCCGCACTCGCAGCTCCAGTGCCGCTCGTGGGTCTCGACGCGGCCTTCGCAGCGCGGGCACGCCGTCGAATCGCCGGTCCAGCGGCGGCCCGTGCTCACCCACACGAGCTTCGCGGCCACGCTCGCCGCGGACGTCACCAGCACGTCGTCGCAGTTCGCGACGACCACCGTGCCGGGCAGCCCGGCGATGGCGGCCCGCAGGTCGCGTTCGGTGGCGCGGACCTCGCCGACCCGGTCCAGCTGGTCGCGGCTCAGGTTGAGCAGCACCAGGACGGCGGGCCGGACCTGGTCGGCCACCCACGGCACGTAGGTCTCGTCGACCTCGAGGACCGCGTAGGGCGCGTCGGGGCGGGCGGTCAGCGCGGCGAGGACGCCGTCGGGCATGTTCGAGCCGTCGCTGTTCGCGGCGACCTCGGCCAGCGTTTCCAGCGCGCGAGTGAGCATCAGCGACGTCGTGGTCTTGCCGTTGGTGCCGGTGACGAGCACGACGGTGCGTTCGCGGCCGAGGCGGCGCAGGGCGGCCGGATCGAGCGCCAGCGTGACGCGGCCGCCGATCATGCCGCCGCGGCCGAGCCCCGAGCTGCGCGAGAGCCAGGCGGTCAGCCGCCCGGCGGCCACGGAAGCGCGGGTGCGGAGAGGACTTCGGACGGACATCGGCTGGATGGTGCCCGCCGGGCGCTGTGATTTTCCTGAGTCAGTGGCGCCGGTCTCTAGAGCGTGACGACGACCTTGCCGTGGACGTGCCGCGCGGCCTGCAACGCGACGGCGTCCCGGATCCGCTCGACCGGGAAGACCGCGGCGACGGGCACGGTGAGCCGGCCGGCGACGATGGCGCCGGCGATCTGCTTCAGCGCGCCCGGGCCGGCGTCGGCGCCCCCGGTGGCGCGCACGCCGCCCGGTGGGTTGGGGCCGGCGGCGATCGTGGCGATCCGCTCGGGCGGGACGCCGAGTTCCAGCGCGGCCTCGGAGGTTTCGGTGCCGAAGAGGTCCACCGCCGCGGTGATGCCGCCCAGTTCGCGGACCCGGCCGGCCAGGCCGGGTCCGTAGGTGACGGGCTCGGCGCCGAGTTTGCGCAGGAAGGGGAAGGTGCCTTCGGCGGCGGTGCCGATCACGGTGGCGCCGGCGAGCTTCGCGAGCTGGACGGCGAAGATGCCGACCCCGCCGGCGGCCCCGCCGACCAGGAGGGTGTCCCCGTCCCGCAGGCCGACGGCGGCCAATGCGGCGGCCGCGGACGAACCGGCCACCGGCAGCGTGCTCGCCACCTCGTCGCTGAGGCCGTCCGGGGTGGGGAAGAGCGCGTCGGACGCGTTGACGACCACGAAGTCGGCGACGGCCCGGCCGAGCGCGCCGCCGTGCACGCGGTCGCCGACGGCGGTGTTTTCGACCCCGGCCCCCACTTCGTCGACGACGCCGGCGAAGTCGTACCCGAAGCCGGACGGCAGGCTGATCCCGAACCGCGCGGCGGCTTCGGGCCGGGCGGCGAGGCCCCAGTCCATCGGGTTCAGCCCGGCGGCCGTGACGCGCACGCGCACCTCACCCGGGCCGGCGTGCGGTTCCGGGACTTCCCGCAGTTCGAGCACCTCGGGGCCACCGAACTTCTCGTAGACGACGGCTCGGCTCATGAGGACCTCCTGTTATGGGACTTGGTCCCGTCACTGTACACATTCCGACGGGACCAAGTACCGTGTCGTCATGGCCCGCTGGGAACCGAACGCGCCGGAGAGGCTGAGCAAGGCCGCCCTCGAGCTGTTCGCGGAGCGCGGGTACGAGAACACGACGGTGATCGACATCGCGGCGCGGGCGGGGCTGACGAAGAGCACGTTCTTCCGGCACTTCCAGGACAAGCGCGAGGTGCTGTTCGGGGGGAGCACGGTGGCGGGCCTGCTCGCCGAGGCGGTGGCCGGCGCGCCTGAGACTTCTGCACCGCTCGAGGCGGTGGCGTGTGCGATGGACGCGCTCGACGGGAAGGTGTTCACGGCGGAGCGCCGGGAGTTCAGCGCCCTGCGGCGGGCAGTGATCTCGGCGCATCCGGAGTTGCGGGAGCGGGAGGCACTGAAGGGGCTGGCGCTGACGGCGGCGATGACTGACGCACTGCGGCAGCGCGGGGTGGCGGAGCTGGGGGCGCGGGTCGCGGCGGAGCTGGGGGCGCTGGCGATGAAGATCGCTTACGAGCGGTGGAGCTGCGCCGACGCCGGGGACTTCGGAGAGGCCGCGCGGCGGGCTCTTGATGAGGTGCGAGCGGCGGTCACCGCCTGAGCGGCGGCGCTTCGACCGAAGGCGCA